>JAUPKV010000039.1 GCA_030837265.1 Methanobacteriota archaeon | reverse complement strand
TTGAACTACTATAAGCTTCGATAATTTCGCAGTTTTTCAAAATAGTCAAATGATGAGAAACCAGGTTCTGCCTTTCACCTAACTTAAATATCAGTTCACAGACGCAATGATCTCTTTGAGAGAGAAAATAAGCGATTTTCAACCTAATAGGGTGCCCGAGGGCACTAAATATGTCACTGGCTTTTTTAATGTCGTGCTCAAGAAAGTCGATTTCCTGAAGCATGTGATCTTCCCATTCCTTTTTTTTCTCGGAGTCCACAGGGCAGCAATAACTCATAATGAAAGAACCTGGGCCCTCTAAATAAGAGTTTTCATGCTTGAACGTGCCACCAAAGGAGAATACTAAAATAAGGCGCTTCTGTGAAATAAATATAAATAAGTTAGAAGCGTTTATTTATTTAAGGAGGAGTGGAAAATGACCTTTGACTTCAGGTCAAATGATACAATATTCGCACCAATAGTTTTCACATTATGTGTATATGTTTTGTTGTTCTTCGTCGCTTGCGCTAAAGCTGTCTATTCAACATCCCTATATTTTAACCTGTTAAATTCTGAACCAATTAATCTGGCAATTAGTAATATGCTGGCAACATCTCTAGTTATAGGCGTTCCTCTGGGGTTAGTCGTTTATTTTTATTTGAAAAAGAATAAAAAAGGTGTTACAAAAATAAGTACATAAGCGACTGTACCCTTTGTTGTAAATTTTTAAACATCATGCTACCTTGTTGCTACCGTATATATTTTTTAACCATGTTTTTAATTCTGTTCACAAAATATATGCTGTTCCCTGTTTTGATCCTTTCACTTTATAATATTTATAACTTAATATTCGGATAAAGTGAAACTTTTTCATTCTAAAGCAGATTGAAGTCAGTGATATATATAAACGATAAATATATAAATCTAAAAGTATAATAGAACTATGCCATGTGAACTCCACCTCTCTGTGATATGATGTGTGGTTACCACCTAAGAGCATCTTATCACAGGTGGAGATTGCATCTTGAATAAAAAAGAAGATGTTATTTGACGCTTTTCTTTACTCTATCTGTACATCAACCAATTTTTCTAAAGGCTGCTGATATGGTACTGTAACTTTAAGCACACCATTTGAATACTTTGCAGTTGCCTTTCCAGGTTCTACCGGACAGGCGATTGAATAACTGTCCAGGTAAGTAACTCCTTCTTTATTAGCCGCTACATAAAAGCTATTTGCATCTAATTTAAATGAAATATCTTTTTTTTCGACTCCGGGAAGAATAACTTCAATTTGAAGATTTTCGTAGTTATCATCCGGATATGTACTGATAACTGGTGATAGTCTCAAGGTTTCAGCCATTATATACCCCCAAATATAGTCGCTGCATAGCTTATTTATACATTTGTATTCGATTAAGGAATCTTTTAACGTAAAAAGTGACACCTTACTTTCCATAACCTCAGACAGCTGTCGATTTTCGTAACTAATTCATTATATATGGATCATTAACAAAATTTTTATATAGAATGATTCCTAACTTTATAACATGGAAAATTTATACCCCTGTCTTTTTTGTGAAGCAGTATTTGTTCATCCGGCACATACAAGGGATCACATTAGAGATTGTCACTCCAGGAATGAGAGGATAAATATCACTCATCATAAGGAAATAGATTCATAGTAAAATCATATCCAGGTGTGTTACTTTGTGGGTCGAATAAACACGAAAGGTGATCACATAGGATCACTTAGGGTAATACATTCCAAACCAATTAGCTCAAAGTCAATCACTTGACACTTAAGTCTAACAATAAACATTCGAAAAGATTCAAAACTATTTTTCCAAAAAATCATTAAGCTTAAGTTGTCTAGGCTGTAGGATTTTTGTTTCCAGTGGCTTCATATAATTTCCTGAGAGACGATATTTTTCCATAATAGGTTTGAGCATTCCGTAAAGTTCGTCTTTATAAATTCTGCCAGCCCCTTCTTCAGAATACAATCTGCGATACGGATGTACAAGTTCGGGAAAATTAAGTTTAAGGAAATTGAAAAAATGCTTCCGGGTTTCACCCCTGAGATAAAGAGCGGCAGGTAAAGCATAATCTACCTCACACTCAGATGCAAGAGATAGAATTTGCTCAAGATTTCGAGGGCTGTCTGTGAGAAAAGGAAGAATCGGCATCAAATGCAGTCCGGTAACAGCGGCTGTATCTTTAAACTTATTCAGTATGGAAAAGCGTTTTTCGGGAGGAGCAGCAAGGGGTTCCAGTAGAGCACTTCGTTTTTCATCCATTGTTGTAACCGTAACTGCAATATTCACATATGTCAGTTCGGAAAGTTCTCTAAGAAGATCAAAATCTCTGAGTATAAGGTCGGATTTTGTGGATATAGTGACCGGATTTTTATACTCGATCATTATAGCCAGAACTTCACGCATTAACCCATACTTTGCTTCTGCTGGCTGGTAACTATCACAGACTCCACCTATATTGATTAATTCTTTTTTCCAGGTTCGGGCTCCAAGCTGCTTTTCGAGGGCTTCTGCAATATTGGTTTTTACGCAAATCCTCCGGAAAAAATTATTGTTTTCTCCCTCTACAGACAAATGCTCTTCTTTCGTTTCGATTTTTTTCTCAAGATAGCTGTAAGAATACATTGCATAGCAGTAATTGCAGCCGTGCTCGCATCCCCTGTAAATGTTCAGGTCCCAGTGAAATGGCAGTGCTATCTTGCTTGTTGACTTTATCTTGTTCAAAGCTTTTGTAACCCGGATTTCCTCAAACATCCGGAAATAAAATAATATTGAGAGCTATAATAAACTTAACAAAGCATCCTGAAAGAAATATGCAGCTTGTGGAGGAAGCTATAGAAATGATTGATCTCTGGAAATGCTTGATGTCAGACGACGCAGAATCACAGAGCGAGTTATTTTTCTTCACCAAAGAAGACAAGAAGCTGTTCGGTTAGATACTCCGGACGTTCATCAGCAATCCAGTGTCCGCATTGCTCAATCATTCCACCGCTCACATTAGTTGCTACTTCCTTAACCATATTGACAATCAGAGGGCCGAAACTCTGCGCTCCGCCCAACGCTAAAACAGGCATTGAAAGTTTGCTTTTGAGGTATTCTTTATTTTGTTTAGAATCATCGGGAAAGGCACGAAAATACTCAAATCCAGCCCGCATACCACCAGGTGAGGAATAGCAGCGCACATATTCATTAACATCGGCTTCAGTGAACGCTGCCGGATTGTAAGATAGAGCACGATAAAAACCTTCAGTCAAATATGTTCGTTCGCGCCCCGCAACAAGTGACTCGGGCAGATTCCGAACGCTGTGAAACGCAAAATGCCATGCTGATCCACTGCTTACGAATTCCTCAAATACTTTTGTTCCCGGAATCGGTGCATCAAGCAGGACAAGACGACGAACGTCAGCAGGATAAGCTGCCGCATACGCATAAGCAACCATCAAACCGATATCATGCCCGACAAGAAAAATTCGTTGATATCCAAGTTGCTGTACTAATTGATGAACATCTGTTGCCATCGTCCGCTTGTCATAGCCGATGATGGGTTTGTCAGAATCTCCAGCACCTCGCATGTCAGGAACAATAACAGTATAGTACTTCGCTAACTCAGGCATGATGTGCCGCCACATATACCAGGTCTCAGCAAATCCATGCAGCAACAATACCGGATCACCTCTCCCTCCTATCACGTAATGCAGACGCACATCATTGACTTTAGCTGTATGATGCGAAAACATCCGATCGAACTCTGTCCTATCGGAAACCTGCGCCAAAGAAGGAAGAGCAGTTGCTAAAACAAATGCAATGCTATATATTGACTGTTTTAACATATGTCATTCTCCTGTGCTCTTATAAATTACACTATCAAGGACATTAATCGGGAATTAACAGATCTAACCGGGGATTAACAGATGTGCCGGAGATTAACATATCTGACATCCCGACATTCCAGCATACTCAACAGCTTGTCAAGCAGAATCCGGCAGGTGAAGAGGCCGAGCAGAGGCTTCTCGCGATCCGCCGTCTTTTCCTGCCAGTAAGCCTGGATTTATTTCCAGAAGTCGTTATCGAGCCCCTCTTCGTGTTTTTTGTCGTTATTTTTGTCGTTATGCACCACGAAGGCCACTCTCCCCCGAGTGCCCATATAACTCCGCTTTTGCCTCAGCCCAGCCCTTGAAAGCTATTTCGAGTCGAACGAGTCAGGCCTTCATCAAGAAACTCTTTGATGCCGCGCAGACTATTGATTCAGGGACTTTTCCAGGGCTTTGCTTGCTTGTTGCAGAGCTTCCTGCGTCGATGGGACATCCTGCAAAGCATTCAGCAGGCCGAAGTCATGGATCTGACCGATATAGCGCTGGGCAATGACTTCCACGCCAGCTTGATCCAGCTTGTGTGCATAGGATTCTCCCTCATCACGAAGTGGATCGTTCTCCGCGGTCTGAATCAGAGCCGGAGGCAAGCTGCGCAGTTGTTCGATACTTGCCTGGAGCGGAGCTACATAGGCTTCCTGTCGCAACTGAGGATTCGGGGCATAGATATCCCATCCAAATTTCATGAAGTCCCGCGCTAGAAAGCGTCCGGTTTGGAATTCCTGGTAGGATTTGGTTTCGAAGTTCGTGTCAGTTGCCGGCCAGAACAGTACCTGGAGTCTGATCTTCGGACCGCCGCGATCTTTCGCCATCATCGCGAGCACTGCCGCCATATTGCCGCCGACAGAGTTTCCGGCAACTGCCATTCTGCTGCCGTCCACTCCGATCTCATCCCCGTGTGCTGTTACCCATTTGGCAGTCGCAAAACATTCCTCAATCTGCGTTGGATAGACTGCATCCGGGATAGGGGTGTACTCGGGGAATACCGCCACTGCACCTGAACCGACAACCAGATCGCGTACGAAGCGCTTATGGTTCTCAAAGTCTCCAGCGATCCAGACTCCTCCATGAATGAACACGAAGACTGGAGGTGTACCCTTCGTCTTCTCAGGCTTTACAATGTAGATTTTGACCTGCCGTCCGTCCTGTATGATCATCTTCTCCGTGATGTTTACACCTGAAAGGTCGACTGGCGTCTTATTCTGAAGGCCGGTCAAGGTTGCACGCACCTGAGGTCCAGGTAGTAACCAGAACGGACTACTGTTTTTGTTGAGTTCCGCGAGGAAAGGTCTAACCTGATGGTCGATGCGAGGGTCACACGCAGCATCCGGTATTTTTTCTTGTGCTGCTGCAGTATGGTTCATTGAAATTATCCCCCCCAGAATTAATATTGTGAGAAATATGGTTTGTGTTTGAGCCATTATTTACTCATCCTTGTTGATTAGTTTTGAACTATCATCGCTTTGTCGTGGTCGCAATACTGAGCCATCCACTTTTTTGAAATTACAATGCAGAATCTCGAAGAAGGCCCTCGATTTTCGAATCCAGATCCTGAGCTACAGCAAGAGC
>JAUPKV010000379.1 GCA_030837265.1 Methanobacteriota archaeon | reverse complement strand
CCACTCTAAAAGAGAGGATTCCGCCTTATCCTGCAAAAAAGGTTTTAAAGTATCTAAGCAATATCAGCCAATGTGCATGAAAGAATTTACGAGTTTTCTGATTTCTTCGTTCTTTCCATAAAGCCTCTCACTTAGATTATCGTCATCGAAGCCTTCGAGGTATTTTACGGTATCTTTGATCATACCTTCACTGAAGACATCGTACTGAGTAAAAATGTCCTCATATTTCTTCAGGGCCTGAGCGGACTCGTAGCAGGAAGCAGGCAGGTGTTCAAGCTGGGCAAGTCTGTCCTTGTGTTCATCCTTGAAGATATTTACGTCGATGTAGAGCTTCTTGGCAATTTCAAGGGCATTGTCCATTTCAAATCCGTGACGGATACCTATAGCAAAGGCTGCAAAGAGGAGGTAAAGATCTGCAGAGGGGTCTGCTGCACGGAATTCAAAGGTAGACTTGTAGCTGTGGCTCTTGAACTCTTCTTTGTAATTAGGATTGGCGATAGCTATCATTTTACTTGATGCTTCGGAGAACCAGCCAAGAGGCACACGAATAAGAGCAGAGCGGTTCCTGTCTCCCCAGCAGATGTTTGTCGGAGCTTCCTGGTGAGGAACAAGGCGCAGGTAGGATGTCGGGATCCTGTTTCCAAAAGCAGTGATACCTGATGCAATATCAAGAAGGCCAGCCATTGCACGCTTTGCAGTGTCGCTAACATCGCCGTTCTCAACCATTACACTCTTTCCATCCTTCAGAAGTTTCATGTGGACGTGAAGTCCGCTTCCTGCTTTTCCAACAGTGATCTTCGGGGCAAAACTGACAGTTACACCATATTGGTCGGCAAGCATCCTGAGCATCCATTTTGCAATAAGTAGGCGGTCGACACTGTTTTCAAGTGTGTCAGTCTCGAATTCGATTTCGTTCTGTTCGTAGTAGTAATTATCATCGGAGAAGTTCCCTACTTCAGAATGCCCGTACTTGATTTTTCCGCCAGCTTCGGAAATGTACATCATTGCTTCCTTCCTGAGCTGATCGTATTTGGTGAAGGGATTGGATTCGTGGTATCCTCTCTGGTCAACAGCCGGGAAATCCATGTTGACTTCATCTTTCTTGGCGATAATGTAGTATTCAAGTTCGCCCATTGCCTGAAGTTCCAGACCGGTCTTCTCGATCAGAGTCTGGGAAGCCTTCTTCATGACGGTTTCGGAAGCACTTTTGAGTGGAGTTCCGTCTTTGTCGAAGTAGGAACAGAGAATATCTAGAGTGGGGATTTCTTCAAACGGATTTACGAAGGCAGTCCTGTATTTGGGAAGGACGTAGAGGTCGCTAGAGTCTGCTTCAATGTATGTAAAAGGCTTGATCCGTCTACTCTTTCTCCAGCGGAAAGTAAATTGTCAAGGTGCTCTTCGTCTCTGATCACGAAGGCAAGGGATTTAAGTCTCCCATCGCCGCCAATGTAGCGGAAGGTCAACATCTTAATGCCATTTTCCCTGATGAACTTCATGATGTCATCTTTAGTGAATTCGCTTGCTGGTTTATTGAGGTACTGGACCAGTTTGTGTGGGTTAAGTTCTACACTTGATGCTTTCATAATTATCCCTTCTATTTTTAACTGGAATATTCTAGGTATTAGCCTCTCTATTCAATACCGAATATTCTCAGGCTTACTTATTAAAACATATCCATAATTTTGCGAATTTGCCTGATAGGAAAATGATTACTAACTGCTAACTATATAATACTTTTCATTATTTTATTTTTTTAACAAAATAATATCAGGCGAGCCTTATTAGGGTTCTTGGCACCTTTACTCTTTTGTATAATATATAAAGAATATATATAGGAGATTTGCCAATAGATATATTGGAAAAACAGAATAATAGCCATCTGAGAAATTGTTTCTCGATTTAATGAGAGCAGCTGGAATGTCACTGCCTGCTCTCCAAATTTTATCATGGAGAATGGAGGAAATAATATGGAGATTTACAGCATTCCTGAGATTGCACGGAACGTGTTCCAGGTTGGGGCAAAAGACTGGAACCGCAGAATGTTTGACGCCCTGATTCCACTGCCTCAAGGGACAAGTTATAATGCTTACCTTGTAAAGGGAGACGTAAAAACAGCACTGATCGATACCGTAAATCCGGGCTTCGAACAGGATCTGAGTAGTAAAATAAATATTATATCCAATCTGGAAAAACTTGATTACCTGATTATGAACCATGCCGAACCGGATCATGCCAATGCAATTCACTACATCTTGGAAAAGGCTCCGAATGCAGTATTTGTCACAACGGAAAAGGGTGTAAAAATGGCAAAGCTCTACCATGAGCTGCCTGAAGCCCGAATAAAAGTAGTTGCTGAAGGGGATAGCCTCGATCTTGGAGGAAAGACCTTGAAATTCATTGAGGCACCCTGGCTACACTGGCCCGAGACAATGTTCACCTATTTGCCTGAAGACAAAATCCTTTTCTCCTGTGACTTTTTCGGGGCTCACACTGCCCAGGGTGTTTATGATGAAGAGATCGAAGACCTTATCCCGCTGGCAAAACGCTACTTTGGGGAGATAATGATGCCTTATGCGAAAATGGGAGCCAAAGCTCTGG
Organism: Methanobacteriota archaeon; assembly: GCA_030837265.1. The sequence continues at coordinate 7,599 of JAUPKV010000379.1, read as the reverse complement.
GAAAAATAAAGGACCTTGAGATTAAAATCATTGCTCCAAGCCACGGCCCTATTTATAAAAACCCGCAGCGCATACTTGAACCCTATGCAAAATGGACTGCAGGAGAGACTGAAAATAAAGCCCTTATTGTCTTTGTCAGTATGTGGGGTTCCACAGCACGGATGGTAAATACAATTGCTGAAACCCTCTTGCAAGAAGGCATAGATGTTAGAATGTATGACCTTTCAGTCTCGGATGTAGGAGATGTCGCACGAGAACTGGTTGATTCCCGTGCGATTATTCTCGGAGCTCCCACCGTCCTTGGAGGTATGCACCCCCTTGCGCTTTATGGCACTTATCTTGTCAAAGCTTTCAACCCGCCGGCAAAATATGGAGTCATACTCGGGTCCTTCGGCTGGGGTGGAGGAGCACTGAAACAGGCCGGAGAAATCCTTGTCCCTTCGAAAATGGAAATTGTAGGAACCCTGCAGGTAAAAGGCCGAGCTACTGAAGAAGATTTAAAAAAGATTGAAGAAATCGGCCGAGAGCTGGCTCAAAAGATAAAAGTGTAGTCGAGAAATCATTGAAGATGGTAAAGATATAAATTCATAATTGGCTTTCAATCTTGAGATTTATTATACCTCCTTTCAGTCAGGCAATATTCAATAAAATGACTGAGGGGAATTATAGTTTTTTAAAGTTATGAAAAACTTCATATTCCAGTCATCTTTTCTTAGATTTTCGGTTTGGCGAACCTTAATTCAAATATTTAGGTTTGTTAGTCGTTTTATTTAGAACTATTGTTTCAAAAAATTCATATTATCAAAATTGTTAGTCTTATGTGATATTATATAGACGGAATTTATTTTTTCTGTCTTATAACTCGATTTATACTTTACTAAATGTTGGGAGTGTTATTTGATGAAAAGAGAACTCATTGAAAATATGTTTATAGTCCTGCTTTTTGTTCTTGGGACTACAGTAACTCAGGCATACGCTGAAAATTTCACTGTAGACAGTAAAGGAGGAGGAAACTATTCCTCAATCCAGGAAGCTGTAAATAATGCACATACCGGGGATACGATTAATGTTAATCCTGGGGTATATAATGAAAATATTGTAGTGGATAAAGAACTCACAATTATCTCAAATCCGGCTTCATTGGCAAGCAGTACTGATCGTACCTATGTCATAGGTGCTGTTTCGGAAAAAGACGTCTTTGATGTTAACTCAAACAATGTCAAAATCGACGGTTTCTATATTATTGGAGGTCCTTCCGGAGCAGAACGGGATGAGGTCGGGATTAATGTCGAGGGAGTGGAGAACTGTTCGTTGAGTAACAATGGATTAGTACTTAACAACATAGGTATCTCTCTCAATGGTTCGAAAACCAATTACCTTGACAACAATATGGTAAGCCTTGGCAAGAAGGGAATTACTCTTGTTAACTCGAATGAGAATATACTGACCAATAATACAGTGACGACAAATAGTGATGGAATTTCACTTAATAATTCTATGAATAATACGCTTTTCAATAATATCGCAGACGCTAATATGAACGGAATTTATCTTGGGATGTCCCAGGGAAATATATTTACCTACAACCTTATTATGAGGAACATTAATGGGCTCAATGTCGAGGTTGCAAGATCAAACCTTATGGTAAATAATAGCATCTTCCTTAACAATGTTGGCATAAACCTTACCGGATCTTCTGAAAATTCAATCTACGAAAACCAATTTGTCAACCTTCTTGATGCAGTTGATGATGGTATGAACAGCTGGAACAGTACTTCAAAAGGTAACTTGTGGAAAAATTACACCGGACAGGATGTTGACGGAAATGGCATAGGCGATGCTCCATATGTTATTAACCAGATGACCGGAAGCATTGACTACCTACCTATTATCAAAAAAAACCCTCAGGAAAATGAGAGTGGAAATACGGCAGGCAATTCGAGCGAAAGTAGTATTTAGAGAATAAGAGTAGCAATACATCAGGTACATTAGTGGAAGTATCGGATGTAGTGATTGATAATTCGAATTAAATTTAATTTTGTCGGATATCGAGGAGAATTTACTGCAATTCCAGATATCTGATTTTTTTATTCGTTCATTTTCCTCAATTCTTCTCTTATATTTTCTACAGTTTTCCAGGACTGTCTCACAATGCCAGGAAACTCTCCATTGTGTGTTTGTCCCCATTTTAACAAAAATTCCTTCGTTTTGGGGTCAGAAGGGTATCCACTTCCAAAATCCATCCCCCACTCCTTTTTGAGACCTTCGATCAGCTCGTCCCTTCTTACTTTTGCAATAATTGAAGCAGCTGATACTACAGGATAGACTGCATCTGCCTTGTGCATAGCTATAATTTCGATTTCTTTTGCATGGGCAGGACTGGTTTTTGCATACTGCCTGCGGAGGTTTTCAGCAAAACGTTCGGCTATGACGTCAGCAGCATCAGCATACACGAGATCAGGCTTCAACTGTTCAAGCACCTTTGAAAAACAAACTACCATGATCTCATTCATGCTCATTATTTTCCGAAGTTCATCTATCTGAACAGGACTGACCTCAAGAACGAAATAACCGTCCGCATGTTTTGTTATTTGGGCTGCAAGCTGCTCCCTTTTTTTAGGCGTCAATTTCTTGGAATCAGCAACCCCTAGCACCTTGAGAATATGAGCTCTAGACTCCTCAATTTTCACGCCTCCTATGCACATAGGCCCTATTACAGGCCCTTTTCCGGCTTCATCGATTCCCGCGATCATCATTCTTGTATGCCTCCAGCTTAAGCAAAGAGTGCTTTTTACATTTATAAGAATGTAATGGTTAAATTTACTCCAAAAAATTTTAATTAACTAAGAATTCTCTCCTTTATCAACCGGCAACCATATACCACAAGGCGTTTTATCTGGAGTCTTATAGAGTTTATTTTAGATGTATTAATGATACGGAATAATGATACATACTTGATTATATACTAATGACCAATATTATTAAATTAAGAAGTAAATTAATGAAAAAAGTGGGGTAGATATGGATAGTAAACCGTGGGTTGTTAAATGCTGTCTTCTGGATAAACTCGAAGAAACCTTAAATGATTTGGAAATGAATGGATACGTTATTGACAAATATGAGATTATTCCTGAATCTTTCCATTGGGTAGTTGTCGGACACGTACTCACAGAATAACAAGGTTGCAGGTCAAAAAACCCTGTATTATAATTTATCTTTTTCCTTATTCAAAGCATCTATTGTAGCATATTTCTCATCCATTTCCTGTTTGTACCTATCTTTTATTTCTTTAACTTCTTTGTAGATAAACAGACTTTCATCACTAATTCCTTTCATTGACTCTATATGCACTACCACGGCATCTATTCCTTCTTTATCCAGTAACGGTTCTACTTCTCGCCACTCTGAGTATTTAGTATCCAATTCTCCCTTACGTTTGTCTTCAAGTGTAAATATCTCATCATAAAGGTCCATAATTTGACTTTCGATCTCTTGTCTTGCAGTCATCTCTCTCACCCCTTTTAATCAATTATAATACTCCAGGAGGATAATAGTATTTTTGTTTAGATATGATTTGATTACTTTCCGGTGCATCTCAGAGATGTTTGATTAAAATCTTAAACAAAAGCATTAAATCTGAAGTCGATTATTTTTGGGTTAATTAGCTAGCACAGAAGAGATGAAATCCCAATGCCAGTAATTACCTTGCAGTATGAAGACCTTGAAAAGCTCACAGGAACAGATAAAGAAACCTTCATCAAGAGAGTGCCCATGATAGGAGCGGACATCGAAAGAGTTGAAGATGAGTATATTGATATAGAGTTCTTTCCGGACAGGCCAGACCTTTACAGCGTTGAGGGAGCAGCCAGGGCAATGAGAGGTTTTCTGGATATTGAGACTGGGCTTGCGGAATATGATGTTAAGCCTTATAAGGTTTCGATTTCTATCAGTGAGGATATCCTGAGGATCAGACCATTCCTTGGATGTGCGATTGTCAGGGGAGTTAAGTTTACATCTTCTTCTATAAAGTCTCTTATGGACCTGCAGGAAGACCTGCACTGGGGACTTGGGAGGAACCGGAAGAAAGTTTCGATTGGAGTCCATGACCTTTCAAGAGTTAAGCCTCCTTTCCGCTATATGGCAGTTGACCCGGATTTTGAATTCGTACCTCTGGATTATACTGAAAAGATGAGCATGACTGAAATACTGGAAAAGCACCCCAAAGGCAAAAGGTTTGCTCATCTTGTGAAAGGTTTTGATAAATATCCCATTATTCTGGATGCGGATGACAATGTGCTTTCCTTCCCGCCGATAATTAACGGTACTCTTACAAGTGTGACAGAAGACACAACCGACTTGTTTATCGATGTAACCGGGCTTGGGGAAGCTGTATACAAAACTTTGAATATCGTTGTTACTGCTCTTGCCGAGCGCGGAGGACAGATTGAATTCGTACGAGTCATCAAACCAGATGGGAAAGAACTTTTCCTGCCTGACCTGGAACCTGAAACAAGGTACCTTACAAAAACCGAAGTAAAATCCCTCCTTGGTATGGACCTTTCCATAGAAGAAATCGTGAAGCAGTTAAAGAGAATGCGCTTTGGGGCACAGGCAGTTGAGGAAGGAACCGTTGAGGTGAAATTGCCAGCTTATAGGGCAGACATCCTGCATAATTACGACCTGGTAGAAGACATAGCCAAAGGTTACGGCTATGAAAATATCAAAGTAAGGATTCCAGAGACTTATACGGCAGGAAAGGCTCACTCAATCTCATTATTACGTTCCAGGGTAAATGAGATTATGGTTGGCCTGGGTTACTTTGAGGTCATGCCTTTTACGCTCACAAGCGAAAAAATTAACTTTGAGAACATGTGCAGGCCGAAAACGGATGATGTTACGTATGTGCTGCACCCCATCAGCGAAGACCAGACAATGATCCGGACAAACCTGCTGCCCAATCTTCTTGAAATCCTTTCCCTGAACCAGCACCGGGAACTTCCACAGAAGATTTATGAATTTGGCGAAATAGTAAGTAATGAAATAACCGGCCAGCACGTAGCTGCGGTCTCGATTCACCCTCAGGCAAATTTCACCGAGATTTATGAGCTTGTAGACGCCCTGATGAGGGAAATGATGCTTCCTTATGAAGTAAAAGAATCAAACGATCCGGCGTTTCTCGAAGGCAGGCGTGCAGACCTTTATGTCAAAGGTGAGAAGCTCGGGGTCTTTGGAGAATTCCATCCTAAAGTTATTAGCAATTTCGGCCTCGGATACACTGTTATTGGATTTGAGCTCGATCTTAATGACCTCAAAGGCTAAGTAAAGAACTTATCCCTGAACTCAAAACTTGTCTCTTAATTTCGAAACACACATAACCGTTCAAGTTTCTGATTTATCCAATAGGCGTACCCGCAAATATTAGGCCGGAACCCGTGACAATCCGATTGACCGAACCGTTAATTGACACATTAACACCTTCATGTGTCATCAATTCGACTTTTTTCGGTTCCGATTTCCGGAAATATTCCTTTCAAGGTCATTGACAAAGTAGGAATCAAATTTAAGCATCTGCAGACCCATACAACTTTTATTTTTTATGGGAGTATGATTTGAGATATTTTAAACTTCCTATTAATATTTCATCTGAGTGGGCATTTACCAAAATTAATTATAGAAAAAATAAGCTTACACAATATGAGGTCCCAATCTCCAATGCTAAAATCCGTAACTGCGGCCTCTAAAGAAGATAAGGTAATGAAACATGAGTAAAAAGGTTAAGGCAATGAAACATGAGTGAAAAGGTTAAGGCAATGAAACATGAGTGAAAAGATCTTTGTCGGGGTAGACGGCTGCAGTGCAGGATGGTTTGCAGTTTTTCTGGCCGAGGAAAACGATAAAAAGTGCGAGTGGAAAATCGAACTTTTCCCCAAATTTCCGTCTCTTTTTGATTTTCTAAAAAAGGAATATAAACTGGAAGATTTTCTGATCCTGATCGACATTCCTATAGGTTTAAAAGCCGGAGGCAGCGGAGAGCGGCTTTCGGACTTTGGAGCGCGCAGAATCTTGAAAACAAGGAAGTCCAGCATTTATCCCGTACCCTGCAGGGAAGCCGTATATGAGGAAAGCTATGAAAAAGCCTGTAAAGTCAATCTCGAGCTTACAGGAAAAAGTATTTCGAAGCAGGCCTGGAATATCATCCCCAAGATCAGAGAAGTGGATAGTTACCTTATCGAAAACGAAGTTTTTAGAGAGAAAGTGAAGGAAGTAGCACCGGAAATCTGCTTTCAGGAATTTGCAGGTTTTTCGATGGAATCTTCAAAAAAAAGCCTGAGCGGCTCCCTGGAAAGAATAAAAACCCTTCGAACCGTTTGCCAGTTTACGGATGCGATTGTCGAAGCTGCCTTTTCTAAGTACAGACGAAAAGAAGTCGCAAAAGATGATATCCTCGATGCTCTTGCCGCTGCAATTACCGCAAAAATAGGATACGAAAACGGATTTGAGTATGTACCCTGCACTCCCGAGACCGATAGTAAAGGGTTGAAAATTCAAATGGTTTACTGCAGACCAGAATCAACCAAATAAAATATAACAGTTAAGCAGAGAAATATGAAACATAAATCAAAAATTTCGAAAATCATAATTGACAGGGTCCGGAATCAATATCAGAATCTGTTAGTAAACCTTTACTCGCTTTTTATAGTGACGTTAAAGTTACTATAAACTAGTGAACTAACTTTCAAATCCAGGTTTTTATAGAATCCTCTTTATATCATGATTTTCATCGAAATACTACCCAAAAGCTTTAATTAACATATTAAATATTTTTTATTAGTGATAGTATGAAGAGAGTAGAGTTTCACAATACAGAATGGCTTGATAATCTTCGGGATCATCTCACAAAAAAGAGATTTGGTGACTGGGGCATTCAATCCATAGACTTGTATCAATATTTTCTTAAACTGGCTAACCCTACAGATTATGAACAACTTGAAGGAGTGAAGATAGATAAGTATGATATGTACTCGGGATGCATAGTTTTCTACGACGATGCGCATATAAACCAAGTAATTGTGGTATTTGACGATACCGACGTCAATGAGCTTGCTAAAAGAGTAGGGTTGTAGCGTCAAAGTATTATGAAGTGTTAAATGCACAAAAAAGGTCTGTAGTTCAAAAAGCCTATTAATATTCAGCTGCCACTTCGGAAGACCTTTTCAGGTCTTCCTTAATAAGTGCAGAATAAAAAGTTAAGTACTGTTTATTCTAAAGTATTTTCTTTACGGCTGTGCTTTCTTGGAGCTAACCGAGCAGGTAGTTGTTTTGCTAACACTGTCACTGGTTGAATCATCGACACAGTCATCTTTACTGGTTGAGGTATCGACACAGTCATCTTTACTGGTTGAGTCATTGACACAGTCATCTTTACTGGTTGAGATATCGACACAGTCATTGCTGGTTGAGTCATTGACACAGTCATTGCTGGTTGAGTCATCTACACAGCCATCTTCAGCGATTGAATCATCTACACAGTCATCAGTGCTGGTTGAATCATCGACACAGTCATCAGTGCTGGTTGAGTCATCGACACAGTCATCAGTG
>JAUPKV010000378.1 GCA_030837265.1 Methanobacteriota archaeon | reverse complement strand
TAAGATATATGAGAATTATGTTTACAGGATTCGAAATTCTCACTCCTAGGATTGCTGCAATCAGCAGGATCACAGTTGCCTGCATCAAGCCCCTTACACTTATGAATAAGATTTTTCCGTACAGCATGCTTTCTCTTGGAGAAGGCATAGCGAGGAATTTATTCAAAAAACCCAGTATTTTATCAAAAATCATAAGAGCTCCTCCCTGGAGGGAGGAAAAAAGAGTTGTCATGACAAGGATCCCGGGTGTGATAAACGCAAGATAATTGTCAGTAAACTTTGTGGGTAGGGCAAGTCCGACAAAAACCAGCCAGGCTGCAGGCATTACAAGTGAAGAAATAACTGTTACTCTTCCTCTGAGCCATTTTACGAGATCCCTCTCAAAATAATAATATACTGCTCTCATTATCTGCGCCTCAGAAGGTTTCTAAATTGGGTTGAATTAAATCCTGCCTGCTCTTCAGGAGTTTTGACATTTTGGAGGAAAACGTCATTAAGGGAGGCATTTTCTCCTATGGAACTCACCAGTTTTTCAGGAGACCCGACTGCTGCTATTTTGCCTTTATCAATAATTGCAACCCTGTTGCAATATTTTTCTGCTTCTTCAAGGTAATGCGTAGTCATGAAGATAGTCATTCCTTCAGCTTTAAGCATCTTGATATGTTCCCATATCTTTTTTCTTCCGCTCACATCCAGCCCAATTGTAGGCTCATCTAGAAAAAGTACATCAGGCTCGTGTACAAGGGCCTGGGCAAGTTCAAGACGCCTTCTCATTCCTCCTGAATATGTTGCGACAAGATCATTGGCGCGGCTTGAAAGCCCCATCATTCCGATCACCTCGTCAACCTTTGAATTTCTTTTAGGAATCCCATAGAGTTTTGCATAAAGCAATACATTCTCCCTGCCTGTGAGTTTTCGATCCACTGCCATATCCTGAGGAACATAACTTATTCTTGACCTAACTTTTTTAGAATCTTTTGTAACATCGTATCCGCAGACTTTTGCGGTGCCACTGCTGGGTTTTAGCAGAGTTGTAAGCATCATAACCGTTGTACTTTTGCCGGCTCCATTGGGGCCTAAAAGGCCAAATATCTCGTTTCCCACATCAAGATCGATATTGTCAACAGCAATCAGGTTCCCAAAGGATCTGGATAATTTTCTCATCTCTATCACAGGTATCCCCTTGCAATTGCATAAACAGGTCTTAGACCTGAAGTATAGTAAATTCCACTTGTGTACATATTGTAAAGAAACTTTATGAGCACTATACTTATGGCTGTAAAAATAAAGACCGTAACCATCACCTTATCAAGCTCTGAAAATTCCAGCTTTTTGAGGTAAGTCCTGTCAAGATTTGCCCTAAAAGCCTTACTCTGAATTGAAACTGCAAGAGTTCCGGTTCTCCGCACACAGTTTGAGAGAGTTGGAGTCAATACATTAAGGGATGTTTTGATGACACCGGATCCGAACTTTTTCGGATTGAAACCTCTAAGCCTCTGAACTGTAGTTACGGTGGCTACCTCAGTAATTATTATTGGCAGGAACCTAACCGCTGTGACAACCATAAAAGCCACACTGTAGGGAACCTTAAGCCCTACAAGCCCGTTCAACATGTCCCTTGAGTCAGTAGTCCAGCACATCAACAATCCAAGAGAGAGTATTGAAGCCGATCTTAAACCCTGCAATGCGCCATGATGGAGACCTTCCTCATATACGAAGAGTCCCCCGTTCGTTAGCCAGCCCAGAAATGGAAAATCAGGACGGATTATTGTGAAAATCACCGTCCTTGGCAGTTGGGAATAAAACAGACCCTGAGAATAGATTGTTCCCCAAATCAAGAAAACAAGCAATATGGCCAGGGTCTTAATCTTTATTGCCGGCATCCTTGAAAGGGCAAATCCGAAAAGAACGATCAAGAACAGCAAAGCCATAGTTTTAGGATTGTCTAGAGTTACGACTACAAATACAAAGGAAATAAAGCTCAAGATCTTCGCTCTTGGATCCATCCTGTGAATAATTGTATCTTTAATCGTCGGTTCTGCAATTGATCTGGTACCTATCATATTATCACTTTGGAACTTCTGCAGTCAGCATATCTACAAGTTCTTTTACAGAAAAGGCTTCTACTCCGAGATTTGTGGCAATTTCAACAATCGGAGGCTGAGTTAAGGAAGCTTTCCTGAGGATCTCGATATTTTTTATTACTTCTCTTCCCTTCCCGTCTGCTATGATTTGCCCTTCGTTCATTATGAGCAGCCTTGTAGCATAGGACAAGGCAACCTCAATATCATGTGTACAGAAGATCAAAGTTGAATGGTTATTTTTGAAATAATCCATCATCTGATTTATGTTCACCCTGTCCTGTCCTGTTGTAGGTTCATCAAGAAGAATGATTTCGGGATGCATAGAAATTACCGAAGCGACAGCCGTCCTTAGTCTCTGTCCCCGGCTCAGGGCTTGAGGGAGGTCCTGCTTAAGATTCAAAATCGACATTGCTTCAAGGGAAGTATTTACCCTTTCTTCAATATCGTTATACTTTAACTGAGCAGGTCCAAACCTTGCCTCTTCCTCAGTTGAATCACAAAAGAGCATAAGGTCAGGGTTCTGAAACACAAATCCGATTCTACCTGCAAAGGAATAAGGATTTTTTGACCTTGTATCTTCGCCAAAAATCTTGACATACCCTTTGTACGGTTTGAGGATGGCTGCAAGATGCAAAAGCAAGGTAGATTTGCCTGATCCGTTTGTACCCATGACTGCAACCCTCTCTCCTTTGCGAATTTCCAGATTAATGCCTTTGAGTATCATTCTATTTTTCTCATAGCCAGACCACATGTCCTGAATAGAAATTATAGAGGCATTATTTCCTGATATAAAGGCATTAATTTACGAAATCTGAAAAGCCCTAGAAGTTTTCAGATGTTCTCTATAATCCTCCCTGTCCAGCACATCAAGAGCTTCGCTAACATCTAAAGGACTGGCTTTAATTCCAAGACTGTAGCATAATTCAACAGGTTCAGGAACTCTAAGGCCTAAGTTGTGAAAGATATCTAGATAATCAAAAGCTTTTGAAGCGGGCTCGTCCAAAATTATTTTTCCCTCATCCATTATGACAAGTCGGCCTGCGAAGGGTATGAGCTCATGCAGTCTGTGCTCAACCAGCAGAATAGTTATCTTCAGTTTTCTGTTAAGTTCCCTAACAGTATTGAGGACTTCACGAGTACCTGCAGGATCCATCTGACTTACAGGCTCATCCATGACAAGGATTTCAGGCCTCATTGCAAGCATGCTT
>JAUPKV010000377.1 GCA_030837265.1 Methanobacteriota archaeon | reverse complement strand
TGCTACGAAATATGGTTAAGAAACCGGTATTGATTAAAGAATGAATTTTTACAGTCGAGTATACAAAGTATAGTCAGATTTATGTGTTTTTAGCCAGCTTATTTAATAAATAACGGAAAATTTTAATAAATTTCACACTAATCGAACATAAATAAACATCTTTTAGAATTATATTCTTAATTATTTATTATTAAAAATACGAATTTCCAAAATACAGACAAATATATATATTTTTCAGTCATATTATAATAAAAACTCACAAACTTCGTTAAAATTTGCAAATTTTGTGGAATCAAATCATAAGTTTTCGGCAGTTAGGAGATGATAAAGTGCCTATTTAGGATGCTGGCATATTCTTCATATGGAAGCTCATCAAAAACTTCCATGACTTCATTTTATGTTTTTTTGCTTAGACTCCTCAATCCGGCTAGGACTTCTTTTGATTAGTTAATCTTAAGATTAAGGTATATTTGCCTTTTTTATACACTCCATTGAGTATTATGTTGATTTATTTGTATTGTCAGTGAGTTTACTATCATTTCTAAAAAAATTAGATATTTGCCTTGTCTGGGAAGACAAGGAGAGATCCTTATGCTTCGGTTTTTAATGTTTCCCTCAAAGCATAATTCAAAGGAAAAGATTTAAGATCATTAGAAAGTAATCAGTATTAAAAAATTATTAATGAGGGCTAAAGAGAAAAACAAGTGAAAAAGAAAGAGACTGTAACGAAGAATTCTCGAAATTTCAATCATTGGTAGACTGAAGCTTGTTTGCATTTGTCACTGATGAGCAACATAATTCTTTTTTGTCTGTTAGTACGGAAGATTGAAACAAGGTGAAAAACGGTATTAACATGTCAGTTAACGGTTCGGTCAATCGAATAGTGAGTGGCTCCGGTGTAATATTTGCAGGCACTCTTATTGGATTACTCTTCGATATTACTATTAAACGAGTGTTCACAACGTATCTCTCTCCAGGTGACTTCGGCATATATTCCCTTGCTCTTACAGTAATATCGATCACAGGAGCTATTGCAACTCTCGGACTTAGCGACGGAGTGGCAAGGTACGTTGCATATTTTAGAGGCAGGAATGAAGACTACAAGATTCATGAATTAATTACGTCGGCGGCAGTTATGGGTCTGACTGCATCTGTATTTGCTATGATGGTCTCACCGGCTCTATTCGAGCATCTTACGGAAAATGGATTTGATATACAGGGCAAAATTTCGGCTGTTATCAAAATTATGATCTTTGCAATTCCTGTTACCATTCTTTTGAACGTGGCAGTAGCAGTCTACAGGGGATTCGATCGTACGAATGTTAATATGTATTTCTATAACCTCGTAAGGCCTCTGTCTCTACTGGTATTTGCTTCAGCTGCCGTGTTTTTCCGTTTATCCTTTCATGGAATGGTGTTTATGGATTTACTTTCCATGATATTTACGTTCTGTGTAATGTCAGTTTACTTTATTAAAAGGCCCCCATTTGAACTGAAGTTAAAACTAAAATTTAGCGAACCAACAAAGCAATTAATTAGATATTCTCTCCCACTCTTGATAACTTCGACTCTTTTAAACATTATGTTATGGACAGCTACTATGATGCTTGGATATTTTAAATCAGCAGAGGTGGTGGGAGTTTACAGTGCAGTATCTTCTCTTGTAGGATTTTTGGGCATGATGATCGGTCCTATGGGTTTTGTATATGTTCCTGTAGTGTCAAAGCTGTGGGGGGAAAACAGAATTGGATCAGTTGGTTCTATTTACCAGATAATGACCAAATGGTGTTTCTTGCTCACATTTCCGATCTTTGTATTGATGTTTGTGTATCCCGAATCTCTTCTTACGAATATCTACGGAGCAGATTACACAAGTGGAGCTTTAGTACTTCGAATCCTCGCCATGGGATCCATAGCAAACTCATACTTCGGGTTCAACTACCACACAATAATGGCATCCGGAGATTCTGACTTACTTATGAAATGTTCGTTAGCCAGTGCTGCAATGAATGTCTTTCTCAACTTTATACTTATACCTCAATACGGAATATTAGGGGCAGCAATTGCATCTTCTGTATCGTTTTCGTTAATTGAGGTATTCATGACCTTTAAAATCTGGAAGAATCAGAATATTCATCCTTTCACTTTGACTTACAAGAGACTAACCGTTATCGGCATCCTTATGGTCGCGTCTATGCTTGCAGCCAGAAAAGCACTCCTGCTAACCGGAGCTAACTGGGAATACGCAGCCTTTATCATCCTTTACTTTGCGATCGTTATGTACGCAAATATTCTGGACAAAGCAGAGCTGAACATGATAATAGAGATATTGAAGTCTGTTTGGTATGTCGTAGAAATTCGCATCCGACGTGCACTTAAAACGCTTGCATAATAATCCCCTTCCGGAATTGTCGTGAGGCTGGCAATTATCTCTTTGAAGAATACCGACAATTCTATTTTTGTGCCGTTTTTTCGAGTTAATAAGTTCTATATCCTACTTTCGGCAATTACAAATCTTTTCAAGCTCTTCCGTATTTGTCCTCAAGTCTTACAATGTCATCTTCTCCAAGGTAATCCCCCTGAGCGATCTCAATGAAAACGAGGTTTTCGTTGTCAACATTTTTAATACGGTGAACCTCGTTTACAGGAATATCGACTGAATCTCCGGCAAGAACCCTGATCTCACTCTCGTTTTTAGTTACGATTCCTTTTCCTTTGACTATGTACCAATGCTCATTTCTATGAGAATGGCGCTGAAGTGATATTTCGCCCTGAGGTAGAACAGTAAGATTTTTGACTTTATATCCAGGCCTCTCCATAAGCACTTCATAGTACCCCCAGGGCCTTTCTGACTCACTTTTGCATTTCTCAAGAATTTCTTCATAGACCCTGATGTAATCGTCTACCATCCTGTCAACAGAGAAATGTTTTTCCACACTTTCCCTGCATTTTTTTCGAGATATGAAAGCAACCTTTTGAACGGCCTCTGCAGCTTCGTCAATGCTATTGACCAGAAAGCCAGTCTCTCCATCTATGATCAGCTCAGGCATCGAACCCCGGTTTTTTGCTATTACCGGTGTGCCGCTTGCCATAGCTTCAACCACGCCCAGTCCGAAAGCCTCATCATAATTGATCATGTGCAGCAAAGCGTATGCATTTGACAGGAGTTCCTTCTTCCGCTCAGGATCAACATGCCCCTCATAAATAATCTGTTCATTGTCTATATGGGGCTGCACTTCTTTTTCAAAATATGCCTGATCTGCGATAAAACCAGCCATTCTAAGTTTCCTTCCTATCTTTTTAGCGACTTCAATTGCTTCTTTTACGCCCTTGTCTTTATGCAAGCGCGATAAAAATAGGAGATAGTCCTGAGGGTTATCATTGAAATGAAGACCTTCTACGTCGATTCCGTGCCGCACGGTAGCTATATAGTCCAGCTCATTGCACCTGTAGGCATCACTTATAGAGACGTAAAAAGTTTTATTATTGTACTTTTTATAGACAGGAAGAATTTTCCTTGAAGAAATACCGTGTATTGTTGTCACAATAGGCGTATCAACAAGCGCACTGTAGGTAAGAGGGAGATAGTCGAAGTGATTGTGTATTATATCGAACTCAT
>JAUPKV010000376.1 GCA_030837265.1 Methanobacteriota archaeon | reverse complement strand
CCTTTATACTGTTTATGAATCCAAACCGAGATTATTTTCTTGTCATCGAAAGTCATACCTATATTTTCACACCTATTACTTCTTCCTGCGTTTTATATCAAATCTAATAAAAAAAAGATAAGATCCAGAAAAGATAAATTAGATCTAAAATGGGATCAGAATACAAAATTCATATATACTCAATTACTCAAACGCTTTGTATAAATTTCCATTTATTTTCTAGTGGTAACGTATTAGTAATCCTTTACTTGTTTAGAATTCATCTTTCAATTTTTCGAGGGAAAAAAATGGACTCTCAAACTTCTGTTAAAAAACTTACAACACCGGTAAAAAGTGCAAAAATAGTCCCGAATATGAGTGTGGACGAGTTAGTTAGGGAATATGCTGGCTGTGCCTTCGGAGCGGGCAGGCTTGCTGAAGCTGTGGACATCTATTATGAGATGCTGGCTTCCGAAAAGACTACCAAATTCTTCGGGCTTGCTGGGGCAATGACTCCAGCAGGCATGAGAACAATAATTGCGGACCTTATAAGAGATGGACATATCGATGTCCTTGTCACTACCGGAGCGAATATGGTACACGACACAGTTGAAGCTCTGGGTCTTCACCACTATAAGGGCACGGACTGTGCAGATGACATTCAATTGAGGCATGAATGCATAGACAGGATTTACGACGTGTATCTTCCTGACCAGCACTTCACCGACCTTGAGGAGTTTTTACAGGGCGTCTATGCCGGTCTTCCGAAAGAAAACCTCTCTATAAGGCAGGTGCTTACCGAAATCGGGAAAAATCTCGAAGACGATTCATCCATTTTGAAAACCGCAGCCGAGATGGAGGTCCCGATTTACTGTCCCGCTCTGCAGGATTCTGTGATAGGGCTCCAGGCCTGGCTGTACAAGGAAGTAAACCCTCTGCATGTAGATGCCTTTGCCGATATGCATGAGTTCATGGAGATTTGCTACGAAGCTGAAAGCACAGGTGCCCTGCTGCTTGGAGGGGGAGTTCCGAAAAACTACATTCTGCAGTCCATGCTTGTAACTCCGAAGTCCTTTGATTACGCAATCCAGCTTACTATGGACCGCCCGGAAACCGGTGGCTTGAGCGGTGCAACTCTCGATGAAGCCCAATCCTGGGGAAAGGTAGGAGAAAATGCAAAATCCGTGACTGTTTACGCTGATTCAACTATCACTCTTCCTCTGATGGTAGCGGCGGTACGTACCCGACTTTCGAAGAAGTGATTTTATGGAAAAGAAGACACACATGATTCTGGCCCTGGATGTAACCAGCAGGGAAGACGCGCTTAGAATAACGAAGGACGTCCGGGAATCTGTAGATGCGGTAAAGGTGGGTTACCCTCTGGTACTTGCTACAGGGCTTGAGATAATTAAAGAACTTGCTAAACTCGCCCCGATTATAGCCGATTTCAAGGTAGCCGATATCCCGAATACTAACCGTCTTATCTGTGACCAGGTCTTTCAAGCAGGAGCCGATGCAGTTATTGTCCAGGGCTTTACCGGCAGAGATAGCCTGGAAGCTTGTCTGGAAGTAGCTTCCGAATACGGAAAAGATGTATTTGTCGTAAGCGAGATGAGTCATCCGGGAGGAACCGAATACCTGGGACCTGTTGCGGAAGCTATTGCCACTATGGCAGCTGAAGCAGGAGCCTTTGGAATTGTTGCCCCAGCTACGAGGCCTGAGAGTGTAAAAAAGATAAGGAGAATTATTGGTGACAAACTTACTATTATCTCTCCAGGGGTAGGGGCTCAGGGAGGAAAAGCCTCGGATGTAATTTCAGCAGGAGCTGATTGGGTAATTGTGGGGAGAAGTATATATAGTGCAGAATCCCCAAAAGAAGCCGCTTGCAAAGTTGCTGAGGAGATAAAGACAGAGCTTGAAAAAGAAAGCTAAGCTTCGGACTTTAATTTTCAAAACATTATATTTTTATTCATGTTTCGGATATTTTAAACCATTTACAAACTGCACATTTTTCTCTTTTAGAGATTGTTAGGGGGTACAAAGCGCCTGCCAGTGCTGCAATGCCCGATCCGAGAGATGCAGTTTTTATTCTAAGCATCAGAATATCCTTGCCGAACGCCCGGACAACATCTTCGATTTATCTCATTGCTTTCAAAAGCCTGCCAAAGGGTGAGGTGAGGACTCTTTCCACAAAGAGGTAAACTATTAGCACCATACCCAGGCTGAGAAGTGCAAAGGAAAGGACCCTCAGTTCTTTTGGGACCCATGCCAGGACATCGGGAACGCTTAGTAGGAGCCCCCGATTATTGAGGCGTTGTAGCTTAAGACCAGGTAAAGTACTTCGCAACCGCTTCTAAAACTTACGGTTCTTGAGAATCTGCTTATAACAGAAGCAAACTATGGGGAAAGTATAATTCAGAGTTTCATGAGAAGCTGATTTTTAAAGATATGCTTGTAAAAAGAGCTTTTTCAATTCTGCATCTTTTAGGGATAGAACATATGTGGAACGAGAGGGCAATGAACCTCAATGGGGGGCAGCTAAAGCTTCTTGAGATAGGTAGAGCACTTATGTGTCAGACAAAACTTATGTGTCAGACAAAACTTGTTATTATGGATGAGCCTCTTGCAGAGATAGCTCCTGATTTATCCCATGATATACTTAAAAAGCTAAGAGAACTCTCTATCTCGGGAGTTTCGTTTCTAATTGTAGAGCATCGTTTGGAGATAATTCTTGGAATACGTTGACCAGGTTTACGTCATGTCCGGCGGAAGAATTATCGCTGAGGGGAGA
Source organism: Methanobacteriota archaeon (assembly GCA_030837265.1). The sequence goes on along the minus strand of JAUPKV010000376.1, from coordinate 13,129 downwards.
GACAAAGAAATATTAGAAAATCCGGAGGTTGTGGAGATGTATCTTGGTGCTGAGAGTTGAAAATATCTCCGCAGGTTACAAGGAGCTGCACATCCTCTTTAACATAAACTCAATAGTGGAGAAAGGTAAGGTCACTACAAACGCAGGTCCTAATGGCTGCGGAAAAAGCACTGGAAATAAGCGATAATGCGTGTACATACTGATGAACGGAAGGAGTCGAAGGGAGAGCGGAGGAATTGCTCATCCAGGAGCTATTTGAGAACTTCTGCGTGGGACTTTAATTTATCTCTGTTATTTTCTCTCATTATCAGTTATTTCTTCACATGTTCTCAACACAGGCAGGAAGAAGTACTTTGAGAATAAGTCATTTTCTTTTTTTAGACTGGAAATACTAAATTAAAATTCCGCCGAATAAATAAAAAAGATCCTGAAATCAAAAGGCAGGATAATTGAAGCAGTTTTTTGAAAAAATTACAATAGGAATAAATAATAAAAAATGAAGTAATAACAAAAAACGACGTAAATGAAGAATAATTGGTTTATAAAATGAAGATGGATTCGATATTAAGTTATTTTCAGTTAAGTTAGGGAGTTTAAAAGTCTTAAAAAGCTCAAAATACTCTAGAAATTATTATACCAGATTGAGATAAATATATATATTAAGTAAGAGTACTTTATACCGAGGTACAAATAAAAACTTTATGTGGGGTAAAATATGAAAATTCGAGTAGTTAGTTCCAGAGATGAGATTTTTACTCTCAACCCTAATGAGCGTGTTGTTCACCTGGCCTTCAGGCCTTCTAACAAGGATATCTTCGGACTTGTAGAAACCTGCCCAAAACTAGAGGTACTCCAGTTGCCACAATCATACAAACGTACAGTCTCAAAGTCCATAGAAATGTTTCTTGGTATGCAGAGGATCCAGCTTCTGGAAGGAGACGTCTGGGGCCACAGGAAAGACATAAATGAATACTACAATATTCCATCTTCGGTGATTGAGAAGATAAAGGCTATGAAAAACGAAGGTAAGTCTACCGAGGATATTGAGGCCAAAGTTTCAAGGGAAAGCAAGATCACCCCTGGAATGGTTGCTTATATCCTGAACAAGGAAGTTCATGCCTGAACTCTCAGATGGATACGTGAAGGTCCTTACTGGAGATTAGATTTTGCAGAAAGAGATCTAACTTTCTCATATTCTCCAGTTCAAATCTTCTGTTTTAAAAAAATGTTTTTATAACATTGGGGTATTTTTAAAAATATGATAGATATGAAACCCCAAATAATAGACTACAATTTCGAAATTTTGCAGATTGAAAAGGAATTTTTGGAATATAGTATTAATAACGAAATAATGATTTTAGAAAACTTGAAGAAAAGAATAGATAATATTTTATTATAAATTTAATCTGCTATTTTGGTCCAATTCGGATACTTTATGATAAAGGATTAAAAAATTTAGAGATAAGTAGAAGCTTGGAAAAGTTCTTAGTTCTTAAAAACTCAAAAAAATATCCATTTTTATATATTCCACTGATTATAAATTTTAAGATGGTTAAAATTTTTACGTATATATCAATAAAGTATAAATATTTTTAGATCGTACATATTATGCCGAGGGAACCCCCTATTATATTAGGGCTGGCTAAGATATCAAAATAGACATAAACAAACACAGAGGGGGGCATTATTACTATTCCAGCCCAAAATTCCATTTTTGATCACCTTTAAATAAGATGTAAATGTTCAGAAGTTCGCGGTTCTAAATAGAAAACTGATAAAAAAATTTAAACCGGTCAATTATTTTCTAGATGTTAAAATATTCACTACTGTACAAAAAACTATTAATATTAAAAAATTTAATATGTAAATGCCCAAGAAATTGGGTTTAATACCATCGCCCAAAGAAAATCCAGACCAAATGGGTGGGAGTTTAGCTTCATTTTCCCCACCCATTCACTTTTCTCAAGTCTTGTATTTACCTGTTGTAAATAATGTTTCCATTTTCGGCAATACCATAAAGTTTACAATTTAGGCAAAACTTTATGAAAAGTTTTAAGTATTTTAGGATGTGATTTTACTATGCGGATATTTTATCGTTGCTGAAACGAATTCCGCTTACATTTAAAAATATAAAAATGTAATCTTTTAAAAAACGTATAAATTAGTTACATACACAATCAATGATAACAGTGATGATAAAATTATAAAAGTCGATCATTGGATCCGTGTATATTAAATTTTAAGATTTCCATGCAGGCTTTCTGTCTGGCGTCTTTAACGGAGAAGAAGCTTATGGTCTCAAGAAAACTACTTAAGAATAAATTCGCAGTATCCCCTGTTGTTGGCACCCTTTTGATGCTCGCAATAACGGTTATCCTCGCTGCAATTTATTCATCAACCGCATTCAATAACGAACCTGTACAATCCGCACCGAAAGGAAGTATTGAGATTTTAGAAAATTCCACTGCTACAAATAATGTTCCAGCATCTATAAAACTCACACACCTTGGTGGAGATCAGGTTAGTTTCGGAGATTCAAACATAACGCAGGTTAAAGCGTCTCTTAACGGAGCCGAATCTGTTCTTATTGACGCTACCAGTCTTGGTGACATGAGTATCGGTGACACGAAATTGCTCCCATTGGCAGATTTTAACGGAAACAACGCTTTTGGAAAGGGACCGGTATCTGGTGACACCGTAAACATTAAAATCATCGATGTGAAGACCAGGCAAATGATTACCAACACAGATGTCAAGTTCTGATAAGGGACTTATGCGGTTGAATTAAAAATCATCATCAACTTATTCAAAACAAATCAAAGAATCAACTCTTTATTCATTCTCTCCCTGAAGAATATTTTCTTCATGGTTCTGCAATGGAGAGCATTGGAGCGAGGAATAAATTTCTTGCAAGCCCTCAAGAATTTTTAATCCTTTATCAGTTATCATATAATCCCCCCTTTCATGCATTTGCAGAATCAAGCCGCTATCTAAGAGTTTCTGTAAATGGAAAAGCAAGTTTCCTCCTCTAAGGCTTGTCAGTTCGGAAAAAGCGGAGAAACATTTAACTTCGAATGCAACTGCCCTTAAAATATCCAGGCGATGGTTATTTGAGACCGGCTCCAGGATCTCACTCATAATCATATCTGTTTTCATGGACGAAATATCGGATTTATATTCCCGTTTATCTGAGTAAATCCGCATAGAATGCATAAGATTGACCTGTTTGATGAAGAGGCTCGAAACTTCTGAAAAACATTGCTCGCATTTGCTGAACGGAGCTCCACATCTCAGTTCATCAAGCTTTTTTCGATTGTTCGAGATTAGCGTATCATCAACTTTTTCAAGCTTAATGAGTCCTGCATTCTGCTGTAGGAGAGACTTAAACGCGGAAGTGCAATTTATCTTTTCAGGGCATTTCTTTACCATATTGCGTTCAAGACCAGATTCTATATCTTCGAGGAGGTGGTTCAGAAGAACATTAGAGTACTCACGTCTCGAGCTTTCAAGGACAGCTTCGAAGCGACGTTTGTTAGAAAATTCAATTATTTTCTTGATATCGTTGTGCATCTCCGAAAGCTTTTCCCTAATAGCATTCATTTCCTCCCTTTTCCGGTCCTCAGATATTACCGGGCTTGCAGAGGATTTTTCTATGATCTCACTTCCGACTTTCATGGTTGAACTCCACCAACTTATCCTTCTTCAATTTTTAGGGCTTTAATATATTTTTTGTGTCTTGTATAACTCCCAGGGTCATAGCAACGTACTTAGTACATTTTGATACCGATTAAGTATATAACCATAACTGACCAATTACAAATTATTAACTGAAGAAGAGAACAAAGATTGAAACAAACCAGGTAATTACCTTATTTACATAAAATCGTAAAAAATGAAAAACCTGAAGCAATTCTTTACTTTGCAAAAACAAAGCAAAGATTGTCATCCTTATTTCTAAAGAAAAAATCCGTTTTTCATTACTTTTTTCATTACTTTATTCATTATTTTCTTGATGAAATTATTCATTCTACTTTATATAAAACCGGATTTCGGTTTATATTGGTTACTTCTCCTGAATTGATTCGTACAGTTTTCTCCTCTCCGGGGGCATGGACTCGATATATTTTTTTGCTTCCTCAGGAGATACCGCTTTAAGGGTTCCATCGGATTCCTGTATGACAACGCCGCTTTCCGTGAGCATCTTATAACGTGCCTTCCTGATCTCTTTATCGGGGTGGCAAACAAAATGGCAACTTGAACAGGTATATTCCATTCGATTCCCAGGGATAAGGCAGATAAAAAACCCGCCTTTGATCTTAGGCCTTTGTGTATACGCTTCTATGGTGCCTGGAAGTGCAGCAACAAAATCTTCATCTTTTTGGGGGATCTCAAAGCGAGCAGGAGACCAGGTAGACCATTTCCCCGAAGCATTCAGACCGGTTAGCCCACCGCAGACAAGGAAACAGCGAGCATTGCTTCTCCTCTTCCCGTAGCTAAACTCTTTTCCTCCAAGGGTTACCGTGACCTTCTCAAGCGGGTCCACGTATCCGGAGGAACAGACTGCAAGGCAGATCTTGCATTCGTCACAGTAATTTTCTTCTTCCGGCAGGGGTTCTGTTGGGATAAGCTCTACGTCCGTAACTACCGAAGCCAGTACAATTGCTGATCCATACTCTTTAGTGATAATGTTGCCGGAATATCCGAAATGCCCTATCCCTGATCGGACAGCCAGATACCTGTGGGAAATCGGGGGGTGCATATCCAGCAGCCAGTTTTCCGAGTCCTGGCGGTAAACGAAATTTGCAAGTTGGGGAACAGCTTTGTACCCATACTGCTGTAAGAACCCGGCAATTTCAAGGGCTACCCCGTTGGCAAGGGTAGTGATTCGCACCTTGTTGATGTCAAGAGCTTTATGGTCCTCTTTTTTGAAGTAAGGGTCAATGAGGTTCTGGTCAAACGCCAGGGCAAAAACAATTGCTGATTTTGCTCCTGGTAGCACGTATGTGAGATCGACAGACGGAGGCCCCCCAGCAAGGGTTTCAGTCGTCGCAATACCCACTTTAAAGGCTCCAAGGGTCAAAGCCATCTCTTTAAGTTCTTCGGTCAGCTTTTCCATTCTGGATTTGTCGGTTTGTTCTTCCACTTTCGGTTCTTCCGTTTGTTCTTCCATTATCTACTCCTCAATCATGCTCTTGTTGATAAAACTCAAACTATTTTATTTAAAGTAATTCATATATATTTAATGTGCATTCAAATGTACTTGCATACTTAAAGTATATTCTAATAACCTTTTGTGCATCCTGCTTCCAGAGTTCAAAATCAGGAAGCAGTTAAAATAAGGAGAAAGGAGTCTGAGACAGGACCCAACAAAGCATGTCCTCTAAAAAAATGTTAGGTGGACTACGAAGTCGGACCCACGTGATTCTAGGTGTGTATCCGTCTCAGGTTTGGTCAGCTAAAGGCATTTTCATATCTCTTCTGTTTAGTTTTTGTTCCATGCAAAGATAAGCTACTTAAACAGATAACATCAACCCCTTACTATGTTACTGATGGACATAATCACCTGGGAGCCAAAAGATTCGGCTAAGGTTGGGGAATTATATACAAACTACGAATATCCGACAGGCATGAAGGTAATCGAAGAGTGGATAGACCTGACAGGCTATCGCATGTTCGTGATTTATGAAACTGAAAGTGAGAAAATATTTGCACCTTCAATCTCTCCTTTTATCGGGCTTTGCAGGTTTGAAACGATACCGGTTATGGAAGCAGATAAATATACGCATATAACCCATAAGCATATGACCCAGGAAAATACTGAAGAAACCGGAAGGGAAAAAACTGAAGTTGCGCAGGGAAGGATTAGCACCGAAAATGAGCTTTTGGAGCAGATAAAAGATCAAATCGAGAATCATGAAAAAAGAGTCCAGCGCCTGGAACATCATTCTTTTGTCCAGCAGGAAGATGTGACCTGAAGATCTGCTCAAAACTGGTGGCAGTCAATTGTCAGCCAGTATGTACGGGATTTGGCAATATGAAACACACAAAACTTCTCGAATTTAAAATAAAGATGAATTACATGGAAGTGGGGGACTCTAATTGAGTAAACAAAATTTACCAAATTATGTAGCAATTCTTGCTCTGTTTCTATTAATTGCATCGGGTATTGCAGGAGCATGTGTTAAGAGTCAATATAATGCTCCAAATGTGTATAAGAATGTGACAGTTGGTGAAGCTAAAAAAATGCTAGAAAACGAAGATCTGTTCCTTCTGGACGTTCGTACTCCGGCCGAATACAACTACGCGCATATTGAAGGAGCAACATTGATCCCCTTAAAAAATGTGCCGGCGCATGATCCTGTTAATTTGTCCGAAAACAAGCTTTTGGCGAAAAAATTGAATGAATTGCCAAAAAATAAGACCACAGAAATACTTGTTTATTGCTTGAGTGGAAGAAGAGGAGCTGATGCAAGCCAAATTATTGCAGATGCTGGTTACAAAGAAGTCTATAACATGCAAGACGGCATCGGAGCATGGGTAAATGCAAGCTATCCGGTAGTAGTTGACCCAAATTCCTGGGCAAGTAATTATCCTAATGTAACGACAATGTAGGCAGTATCTTAGACTCGTATGTGATTCTGCAAAGAGAAGATAGACTTCTCGAATAGACATGCAACGAAATTTTTATGCATAAACATATTACGAAGCTTCAGATGTTTTTATAAAAACTTTTTTTTATTTATCGGGAAATCCTGAACGTTATGTGATATTCAAACTCTGACTTTGTCTTTTAAAAGAGAATCAGCTGAATTTTGAAAGAACAATAAATTTACATATAATGTTATACTATTTATAATGATGACTACAGCAGCCATTTTTATAATAAACTGATTTTTAAAGGGTAAGTCTTTTACTCCTGAGTTTTGATCAACGGCTGTCAACTGTCAAAAAATTAATATAATATATTACTTATTTATTTTATTTAAAAAGATAATAAAGGGAAAATTGGATTAAATGGTGGAGTAGGATTGAATAAACAATGTTTGCCATTTTTTGCTGCAATTTTCATTGTGGTTCTCGTAATTGCACCGGGTATTGCAGCAGCAGATTTTAAGGATCAACACACTGGTCCAGCTGGATTTCAGAATGTAACTGCCAATAAAGCTCATAAAATGATCGAAGAGGGAGATGTATTTATTCTGGATGTTCGTCTTCCTGTCGAATACGATTACGGACATATTGCGGGAGCAAAGTTAATACCATTAAGAGATGCTCCAAAAATAGATCCTGGAACATTACCTAAAGACAAGTTATTGGAGGCAAGGTTGAAAGAACTGCCACATAATAAATATAAAAAGATAATTGTTTATTGCATGCAAGGACATAGAAGCATCGATGCATGCAAAATTCTGGTAAAAGCCGGTTACAAAAATGTCTATAACTTACATGATGATAAAAAGCAGACTGGCGGTATTATTGCATGGGTGAATGAAGGATATCCAATTGTTATTGACCCCGCAAACTGGGCATCTGGTTATCCTCATAATCCATAAGGAAATGATACATGCGCATATCTAGATTTTATTAAATGATTTCCACAGGTGAGATGACCGATTTAACCTGTACTAAGTATGCATCGGATCGGTTATTTCGCCACAAATACTAAGGAAAGTGATTTCGATAGGCATTTTAGCTGAATCTAATTGGTTGTCTTTTAGCAGCAGATTTTTAAATTGTTAGCTATTGACCAGATTTTTTCAGTTTTAGATGGTGTTAGCCATCGGATATCTTTGAAAATTAATGTCAAGGATTTATGCTAACAACCGTCCTAAAATGTGAAGTTTATTTTTCAAGAGCACTTTGGAATCTGTCCTGATCCATCCTGAATATGCACCACCCGTCTACAAGACTTCCACCAAGATATTCGTAGAAATCTCTGGCCGGATTCCAATCGAGTACAGCCCATTCCATCCTTCCGCAATTTCTTTCTTTTGAAAGTTTAACACAATGGAGAAACATTGCTTTTCCTACCCCCTTTCCTCGGAACTCGGGTTTTACGAAAATATCTTCGATATATAACCCCGGCTTTCCTACAAAGGTAGAAAAATTATGGAAAAAAACTGTAAAACCTGCAGGTACTCCATCCAATTCAGCAAAGAAAACTTCTGCAAAAGATTTTTCCCCGAACATGTACTTCATCAGGCTTTCTTCATTAGCTTTGACCAGATGTGAAAGATTCTCGAATTCAGCAAGACCTTTGACGAACTCGAGGATAAGAGGAACATCTTTTATTTCCGCAATACGGATACTTATACAAGATTTTATTTCGTTTTCAGACATATTAATTCCTTTATAGTAATAGAGTAATTAAAAGAATTGTTTGAAGACTATAATGAGAATTGAAATGAAAATAAGAAGAAGTAATGTATATAAATAAAAAAGAAAGATTTTACTCTTCTCTTTTCTTTTCTCCAAAGACTTCTTTTACGATTTTTACAGCACAGAGGTCTCCGCACATAGAACAGGCATCACTTTCCGTCTTCCTGGAGTCTCGAATCTTGCGGGCGCGTGCGCCGTCTATTGCCAGTTCGAACTGTTTTTCCCAGTCAAGATCCCTGCGAGCATAGGCCATATCTATATCCTGTTTCCAGGCCTGTTCTCTTGGGCCTTCTTTAATTAAATCTATAGTATGGGCTGCAACCCTTGTTACGAGCAGGCCTTCTTTTATATCATCGAGAGTTGGAAGGGCAAGGTGTTCGGAGGGAGTGACCATGCAGAGAAAGTCCGTACCGTGCATCCCTGCCACTGCTCCCCCGATCGCACTGGTGATATGGTCAAAGCCGGGTGCTATATCAGTTACAATGGGACCCAGGAGATAAAGAGGAGCACCATCGCAGAGCTCTTTCATGCCTCTGACGCTGAGTTCTATCTCGTTTAATGGGACATGACCGGGACCTTCGACAAAGGTCTGGACATTGGCAGCTCTCGCTCGTTTTACAAGCTCACCAAGTATTATGAATTCCATAAATTTCGGTCGGTCGGAAGCATCGGCAATACAACCGGGACGCATACCATCCCCAAGACTCAGAGTCATATCGTACTCTTTTGCAATTTCAAGTAGGTAGTCATATTCGGCATAAAAGGGATTGTCCTCCCCATTATGCAGCATCCAGGCAAGAGTGAAAGAACCACCGCGGCTGACAACATTCATTATCCTGTCGCTCTGGCGCAGGCGCTCAAGGGAGTTTAAGTTGATACCGGCATGAACGGTCACAAAGTCCACACCCTGTTTGGCGTGCTTCCTGACAGCATTGAACATATCGTCGGATGTCATTTCTACAACGACTTTTCTGGAAGCTGCAGCCTGATAGATTGGAACCGTTCCCACTGGAATATTTACGGCTTTGAGGATGCGAGTTCGGATTTCGTCCAGGTCTCCACCTGTAGAGAGATCCATTACGGCGTGAGCTCCAAAAGTTTCTGCAGCCTTTGCTTTTTCAACTTCGGCATCAATATCGATACAGTCCCTTGAGGTCCCGACATTAGCATTGATTTTTGTGCTCATATACTTGCCAATTCCGTAAGGAATGGTTTCTCGCCTGTTATTTCCAGGAATGGCTATAAGCCCTTTTGCCACGCATGTACGGACAACTTCGGGATCGATTCCTTCGGCTTTTGCCACGGCTTCTATTGAAGGGGTGATGATTCCCTTCTTTGCATCTTCCATCAGTGTCATTGTTACTCCAGATTTAGTGTTTTTTTCAGCTAATAAGGAATACCGAAAAAAACATGTTGTAAAAACTGTATGTACGATTCAACAAAAGTAATTGCCTATGAAGATAAATCCAGGTATTTCGGTCTTGAAAGAAAAGACAGCAAACCATATAACAGACATTAAAGTAATATATAATTTTTGACGCGGGAAAATTATATAATAATATATAGTAAGACAAATATAATAAAATAGATATATAAATATTGCAAGCTTATTATATACCATACAATATAAAAATAATACCGACCTAAAAGCAAAATTTCCATAGCAAGCTAAGGTACTTTATATGACAGTTGTCGCATTTGCAGAAAAAAATAAGGCCGCAGCCCAGATTGCCAGCATCCTGGGTGAGGGGGAAGTAACAAAAATTGACGTCGAAGGACTCCCTGCATACGAATTTAAATGGAAGGGTGAGGAATGGCTGGCAATGGGGCTATCCGGGCATATAATGAATTACGATTTTCCGGAGCAGTATAATAAATGGAATGAAGTGGATCCTGGAGTACTTCTTGGAGTTGACCCTGAAAAGCTTGTGACAAGAGCGAATTATGCTTCTGCGGTAAAAAAGCTCGCTAAAAGGGCAAACAAGATTGTCCTTGCCTGCGACTATGATCGGGAAGGCGAAAATATAGGCTTTGAAGCCAAGACTCTTGCTGAGGAAGTTACAAATGTACCGGTTACTCGAGCGCGTTTTTCTGCCCTTTCTCCAAAGGAAGTAAAAAGAGCCTTTGAGAACCTGATGGAACCTGATTATAATATGGCAATGGCTGCAGAGGCAAGGCAAATTCTGGACCTGAAAATGGGCGCAGCTTTCACTCGCTTTGTTACTCTTTCAGTCAGGGAACGGGCAAGGACAAAAGATATCCTCTCAATCGGTCCCTGTCAGACCCCTACCTGTGGGTTTGTGTACGAAAGGGAAAAAGCGATCCGGGCTTTCCAGACAAAAGACTTCTGGAAAATCACGGCAATTTTTTCTGCAAAAGGGGGAGAATTCGAGGGTGTTCACAGAGCAGGAAATATTTCTGACAAAGAAAAAGCAGCTGAGATTTTTAAGAGGTTAAAAGGATCAAAAGAAGGATTAGTTGCGAAAAAGACAGTAAAGGAAGCAAAAGTTACCCCTCCCAGCCCCCTTAATACCACGGAATTCCTGAAGCGAGCGTCCAAATTCCTTGGAATCAGCCCGGAAATTGCCCTTGAAGTTGCAGAACAGCTTTACCTGGCAGGGTTCACGAGTTACCCCAGGACAGAGACAAATAAATATGCAGATGATTTTGATTTCAAGTCCCTTCTTTTGGATTTTGCGCGGCAGAAAGAGTATAAGCCTTTTGCCGAATCTATTCTTATCGTTCCTATTGTACCGAAAAACGGAGAAAAGGACGCACATGACCATCCTCCTATTCACCCGATCAGGGCTGCTTCGAGAGGGGAAGTAAGTTCTGCGGTACATATCCCTCAAGCTCCGGAGATCTATGACCTTATAGCAAGGCATTTCCTGGCAAATCTTATGCCTGCAGCGATTTTTGAGAAAACTCACCTTCATCTGCTCGTGCAGGAAGACCCCTTTGATTCCTCCGGAACAGTGCTTAAGGACTCGGGCTGGCTGGAAGCCTATCCCTTTGAAAACAAGAAAGATAAACTTCTGCCATATGTAGGGGAAGGGGAGCAGGTAGGGATAAAAAAGTTAAACAATATAAAGTCCAAAACAAGCCCTCCCAAAAAGCTAACTGAAGCCGAACTCTTGACTCTCATGGATAAGAACGGAATTGGCACGAAAGCAACAGCTCCGACTCATATCGAAACTAATAAGAAAAGAGGATATTTCGAGACAAAAGGGAAAACTGTCTCTATACTTGATACGGGCTTTACCCTTATGGAAGGGTTATCTCTTACTGTTCCGATCCTGATTAGACCGGAAATCCGAGCAAAGATCGAAGCCCTGATCCAGGAAGTCGAAGATGGAAAAAAAGAATTTGACTTATGCCTTGACGAAGGCACTGCCTTAATCAGGGAGATGTACTCCCAGCTTGAAGCACACAAAAAGGAACTGACTTCAAGCATAGCAGGCACGATCAAAGACGAAGCTGCCCTTGAGGATAAGAAAAACTACATCGGAACCTGTAAGGCTTGCGGACACGTGCTCAGAATCGTACAAACGGATTCGGGGCGCTTTGTCGGCTGCACAGGCTATCCTGATTGCAGAAACTCACACCCTCTTCCTAAAACCGGAGCTCTGACCGTACTCAGGAGCAAGGAATGCAAAAAGGAAGGAGCTGCTGTTCTGAAGGTTGGAAATAAGTATAACTGGGCTGTAGGTATAGGACCGTGCTTTAAATGCGACCTCGAAAAGACATGTTATCCTCCGGAAACTGTCGGTTCCTGCCCGGAATGTGACGGAAGCATGTTTCTGATCACTTTCAAAGATTCACGTTTCCTTGGGTGTACTAAACGGTGCGGATACACTCATTCAGTACCTAAAACCGGAAAGCTGACTCTGCTTGAGAAAAACTGTGAAACCTGCGGCTGGAAGATGTTCAGGTTAAAAGAAGAAGGTGAAAGCCCCGAAGCAGAGTTCTGTTTAAACCGGCGCTGTAAAGAAGGCAGAAAATACTGGAAGAGGACCGATACAAAATTGAAGCAATAATAAAGTAAAAAAGGCCGAAAAGAACAAAAGAACAGCTTTTCCGCGCCCTTCCGCGTTTTCAGGGATTTTAGTGACTTGATTGAACTCATTTAGCCCTTCAATTTTGAAAGCCGTTTTCCTCTAACCGATCTAATTCATCTTCAATTTTTTCCAGAATAGACCACGTAATTCTTTATACTAGTCAAAAACATATTTTCCATTGATCTTCCATGCTTGAAGAATATGAGAAAAAGAGACATTTTGAAAAGACATCCGAACCTCCGGCTCATAGTTCACAGGAGAACTCCGAAACACCCATTTTTGTAGTGCAGCGGCATGATGCTCGCAATTTGCACTATGACTTTCGGCTGGAGATGGACGGGGTGCTGAAAAGTTGGGCTGTGCCAAAAGAGCCGCCTAAAAAGGCAGGTACCAAAAGACTTGCTATACAGACTGAAGATCATCCTCTTGCATACGCTAATTTTGAGGGGAAAATTCCGGAAGGAGAGTATGGAGCTGGCAAGGTGGAGATCTGGGACAAAGGAACTTTTGAGCTGAGAAAACGTCAGGAAAAGGAGATTATCGTGACTTTGCATGGAAATGAGCTGAAAGGTGATTATGTTTTGATAAAGACAAAGTACGGAAAAGAAGAAAAAGGGTGGATTTTCTTTAAAAAGGCAGAATGAGGAAGATCGTTTGAGCAAGTCAAAAAGAAATATGTACTGGAGATAATT
>JAUPKV010000375.1 GCA_030837265.1 Methanobacteriota archaeon | reverse complement strand
TGCCTGGCTTTACTTCAATAATGGTTATTCTGGGGCTTTTATCGCTACTGGTCATCAAGAGTTCATAACATTCTGATCGTAGCGTTCTTTTTCAAGTTTTATGCATACCGCCCGGATACACATTGTAAGTATGGTTGTTTTCAACCCAGAAGGTAATTGATTTGTCCGCCTCTATCGTGTAATTCAGAGATTCATTTAATGTACAATCATAAACCTGTGTATGGTTTCTGGCAGTTACATTTACGTTTATTAAAGATCTGGCCCCGTTTGTGTGTGCATCGAATATGAGAAGGCTTTCGTTGTATTTCAGAGCATCAAAATATGCATCGTATGTGTTCCGGCTTACCTGGCTGTACTCGTAAAAGGGTACTATGGATATGTTATTTGAGCAGTAATTATCTACCCACTTATTGAACTTTGAGCAGCTGATAGAATATTTTATGGCCGGCTCCTGATCAAGTTCGTGGGTAAAAACCGGGTATACCATGCCTGCTTCGGATACTTGCCTCCACCATTCCCACGTATCGTCATCAAGATTTCCAACGCTCATCTCCGCATTAATTCCAGAATCTCCGTTTCTCCAGAGCATCCCTAATTTCTGATACGCATAAATTGCATGCGTGAGGTTATCCCGGTTTCTCATGGAGCACCAGGTTGTTGGTTTTCGCCCGATTTTCTCATAAACGTAGGAATATTCTTCATCCATTACTTTAAATGCCTGCTCAGGTGGAAGACTATTTAATTCCTTAGAGTAGTGTATTCCTACTTCCCAGGAATCATTGGCAACCAGATTGCGCAAATATTCAAGGTCCATTTCATTGTATTTCTCAAGATACTCTTTATCAAACCATATCGTACCCTTTTGGTTTTTACTTTCAAGATAGCTAATGCCTTTTTCTATTGTATTTCTAGCATGAGGCCCGTCAAGCCCAAAAGGCATCATTTTATTGTTTCCAATTGGGGTAATGAGTTTTCTGTCGGCTTTCTGGTCTATCCTGTATATATCCACGTCCATATACGTTCCTTTTCCCATAATGAAAGCTGTGAACTTGATGTATCCGTTTGAAAAATCAACATACGGTAGTCTTTGCCTTTCGAAGCTGTAAAATGGGGTCTCAATATTCCTGCCATCTTTTATACAGATGGTGTTTGTCTTGTTGTATCCGTCAAATATGATTTCAAAATCCAACTTTCCCGTAGTATTTCCAATGCATATGCTTTTGGATCTGATATCTTTGGAAGAGTTTTCGAAATAACTTCTTAGTACGACGCTGTTATTTATTCCCTGGATAACCAACCTGGAACCTGGGCTTTTAATCTCGACACAACTATGATTATCATCAGTATTCATGTCCATCGAGACTTGATAAGTACACCTGGTCATTGGTGTAAGGTTACAAATATACAGTGACCCGCTTTGCCTTGGCTGTTCTCTGTACTGAATCAGTGGGATAGAGGCTACTTTACAGAAACCATCGGTCTCAGGAGATTTCATTAAACTTCCCGGGAACTTATTTATTCCAAAATCTAAAACAGTGTCAGTAGATGGAAATAAACTGCGAGGAAATAGACAGGAATCCCTCGTCGTTTTGTACTCAAGTCCTTCAGACGCGCTGTTGAATAGGACCTCTGGTCTTAAAGTCCCGTAAACTATTGAATACAGGCTGTCAAAAATATGATTTCCCTGGACTTTTGCGATAAAAACATCATTTGGAGTAATACTATTTCCAGAATAATTTTGTGAAAACAAGGTAATAATGCCCTGATTGAGATTTTCATCAGTTTCCATGTAGCCTTTACTAGAAAAAGCTGTTACTTCTCCAATACACAAATAACTTAAAATAGACAATGTAATTAAAAATGTTTTTAAGTGATTACAGGACTTCACCAAACCACCAGACTAGATAGGTTTTGTTTTTTAACTTTCCTCTAAGACCTTTTATTCAAAGTACATCTGGGATATTAGGTCCGATATATTATTGCATGATATCTGTACTCGTAATACATTGATTGAGTATAGATCATCTCAAAGCCGTTTTTATTTGCAATCACTTTAATCTTATATGGATTATGGGTATACCCGAGAATATCTAGTGGACGATCATTTAAACTTGCAAAAACCATTTTCTTGAATTCAAAACCCATTTTACAAAAAAATTTTAATAGATTGCGATCTTGTGAAAATAGCCCCATCTTCCACATTGGATATAATAAAGGGTCCATCATGTCAAATAATACAATTTTACCCCCTTTATTTAGGTAATTTGATGCATTAGAGATAAACTCATCAATTTCTTGATATGTTAGATACTGAAATACTCCAGCTGCAGTTATTCGGTCAAAAGAAAGCTCCAGTTTGTCCCAGACAGTTTTGTCGTCAGCCTGGATTAGAGATACATTTTCGCACTTATTCTTCCTGATTCTTTTATTTGCCTCATCAAGCATGGATGCGGAAAAGTCAACCCCTACCACCCTTTCATATCTCGGCGCATAATAAACCAGGAGTTCTCCAGCTCCACATCCAAAGTCAAGAAGCGTTTTACCTCCATCCAGATGGAATAGTTTTTCCTTAGCTTCCCTGGAAATAAATTCCTCGGCTGACGATCTGTGACCACCGCAGATCTTATCTGCAAAGAACTCTGCCCAGACACTTTTCGGCTTTGACATTTTTCATACACCGTAAGATTGTTTTTTCTATTCTTCCCTCTATACATCTGGAATTTTACAGGTATAGGACCCTTACTCCTGCAAGAACCGAATCCCAAGCCTTACCAGCTACACTTGCAAACTCTTTGATCTTTTTATGCAGAACGATTGTTTTCAATAAGCTTCTTTTCTCTTCCATACCGTGGATTAGGGAATAATCCCGAAACCACGTTCATCAACCTTGTACTTGCCGATGCTTAGGTATTCCTCTCCACATATATTTGCTTTGCTATTGACGAGAGAATCAACTAGTCTAAAATTGTAGAATGGAATTTCCCCGGGTTTGTAATATAAGCCTTCGGAAAGCACGATACCCTGTGATAAAATCGATATCATCAAACTACGCATATGCGAGGTACTATAAGTACTTTACTAAATGTACAGGCGGTTGTGAATTATTCATCAGTTTTGAGATATACTCCGTAAAAGATAGTAAATATAGGAACATGAAGCTCGTTTTAAAAAAAAGTATGCTTCTGTCAAATTATGTCGAGTTTGTTTTAATAATTTAAAAAGCCTATCTGAAAAATGTTGAACTTTTAACCTTCATGTTCGAGACATTATTGCATGATATCTGTATTCATAATACATTGATTGTACGAAAGTAGTTTCAAAACCATGTTTATCTGCAATTTTCCTAATCGCATTGGGTTTGTAGGCAAATCCAATAGCATTCTTTGGACGATTATTTAAGATTTCAGATATCATTTTCCGGAACTCAAAACCTATTTTACGAGAAACTTTCCAGAAATCTGCATCCTGTGAGAGTAGCCCTATTTTCCATAACGGGTATAAGCGAGGATCTAAAATATCAAATAATACAATTTTACCGCTTTTATTAAGATAGTTTGAGGAATTTAAGATAAAATTGTCAATTTCCTGTAATGTCAAATATTGAATTACTCCAGCTGCAGTTATCCGATCAAAGGAGGATTCCAGTTTGTCCCAGACAATTTTGTC
>JAUPKV010000374.1 GCA_030837265.1 Methanobacteriota archaeon | reverse complement strand
TTCTGGCTCAAGGACAAAAGCCTTGCTGATCTGGATAACCTTCCGGACCCTGATATTCTTGCAAATGAGATTATTGAGAATATGGAGGCTTCATTGGCAAATTTCAAGGAAATTATGCTTACGATCAATGGAGATGGTGAAAGGTAATTCCGGGCCTGGCAAAAGGTATGCTTCTCTACACTGACCTGCTGGAACTTTTCAGCAAATCCTTATAATATTTCCATTATATTTGCCGAAACTAATCCATACAGCTTCATATTTCCAGGTAAAATACAGCATCCGGACAGAGCTTATAAACCTGTGGAATTGGCATAGCAGAATGTATTCCATATTTTCTTGCCCATACGAACAGGTGCTCAATAACTCCCCTATCTGAGCTTCTTTTTGGGTCGAAGCCTGAACAAAAGGCAGTCCTTTAAGTTCAGGTTTTTATCTGACCTTTATGGACGCAAAAAAGCCGTCATGTCTATTTTATATTAAATAGCAGTACATTTAGACGCGTTTTCTTTATAAAAGCCAAGTTATTTATATCATGACTGCTAAACTTAAAGTGTCAACTCAAGAAGTCATGAAGACTAATGAAAAACTTTTTCGGAAGCGTTGACCTGGCTAAGGCCGAGATTGATAAAATAGTAGGTATTGACCAAAGGAATAAAATCCGTGGTCAGTAACAGATTTTAAGTGGTAGAAGCCAAACAAAGCTTCTCGTTTTCGGCCACTTCCAATAACCAGTCCCCAGAAAGTTGTTGATAGTGGAGACTCTGTGTGCAGCATGTCCACCCACATAATCGCAGAAAACCGTATTGGATAAGATTCAAAAACATTACGAAGACGTAATAAGAATTTTTGAATTACCGTATAGAGCCGACCTAATTATATTTCGGTATAGAGCCGACTTGATTAGATAGTTCGGAAATGACGTATTACGAGAACGTAATAAGGAATTTTGAGAAATATTCGGGAAAAAGTAACTGTCCCTATGAATTTAGTTTACTTAATTCCTGAAAGATCCAACCCAAAGGTGATACGATGCTAAAAAAGGAGCTGGAAGCCCTATTCCTGATAAAATACCTTATTTTAACAACCGTATTAGCTTTGGGAAAAAGCAAATAGAGCGTTTGAGTTTACTCAGATTCTAAAAACCAAAGCCGAAGCGATGCAATACTAAAAGAAGGCAGGACCCTATTCCTGAAAACATGCATTCTTTTAGCAATTAGCGTAGGCTTTGGGAGAAATATGGGATTTCCCTATGAAATTTGAGTCATTCAAATCCCAAGAAAAAATCCAACCCAAAGGTGATATGATGCTAAAAAGACAGCTAGGAACCCTATTCCTGGTAACATGCCTTATATTAACAGCCATACCGGCTGCATTAGGCGCACAGAGTACAATAACCGTGGAGCCGACATCCGGGTCTGCCCAGACTGCAATTAATAGTGCAATAAATTCTGTAGCATCAGGTGCAACATCAAGTAATCCTGGAGTTGTTCTCCTTACTGCTGGCACTTATAAAATAAATGCACCTATAGTTTTGAAATCTAACGTAGTACTGAAAGGAGCTGGCGACAGTACAATAATCTATGCCACCGGTTCGGTTAGTAATTCCGATAGTGCCCCAGCATACATATATGGTTCAGGCGTTTCAAACTGTGATGTCAGTAACCTGCAATTTAAAAGCTCAGCGACTGGAATAAAAGACGGTGGCCATGGAGACTACCGTAACTGTATAAAATTTAAGAGCTCCACTAACAGTAATGTTCACAACATCTTATTTTCTCCATATTTATACGGTGATGGAGTAAGAGTCAGTCAATCAACAGGAATAGATGTCTATAATTGTAGAATTCGCTCAGGACACGATGCAATATCATTCCTATCAGGTTCCTCAAACTGTAGAGCCTATAATAATGATATCGAGATAAGTGTTAATACTGGCATTCGAGCAGATAACTCTAAAAATATTGAGATAGACCATAATACATTTTATGGGCAGCATGGGTCCGGATGGTGCTGTACAGAAATGGAAAGTTCCCTCAGTGGAATTGACATCCATCATAACATATTCCATGATTATAGAGGGTCTTCCGGAAGTGCCGCTGTTCAGCCTGTACATGCTTCCGGGTCTGTTTCAGTCCATGACAATGTTTTATGGAACGTAGGCGGGATCAAAATGGGTAAGACCGCGAACAACATTATAAACCCATCCGATAAAAATACTGAAAGTTGGGTGGCGAAAGGATATGGATATGGATCGATGTAATCCATGATTCAACATCTAATCGACAACAAAGGACTTACGCAATCGTAAGTCCTGCACACCTTTTTTTTCCATTATTTACAATATCATAAATTTAAATTGCTCTTGGTTTGCTTGAGTACGTTATTGCTGCTATTCTGTGACTTTTCGTTTATGATGAGATTGTAGCAAAGGATAAAACGAATCTGGATATCTTCTGGCTCAAGGACAAAAGCCTTGCTGACCTGGATAACCTTCCGGATCCGGATATTCTTGAAAATGAGATAATTGAGAATATGGATGCTTCGCTGCAGAGTTTCAAGGAGATTATGCTTACGATCAATGGAGATAGTGAACGGTAACCAAAAATAAATTTAATGTGTGTGCTAAGGTTCCGTTTTTCTAATAGGGGCTCTTATAGCCATTGGAAGCTTGGGATATCTTCATCTATTGAAAGATATAAACAGTCTGTTTCCTAAGACTACACAGAGCCTTATGCGAAAAAGAAGATTTAGAAGTCTGTAAATTTTGCTTAACTCTCTGAGTTTTCTCTCCTGAGAAGTTTCTTGCATTTTCCTATTATGCTTTCATTACTCGATATTGGTTTATTATTCGATACTGATTTATTACCCGATACTGAGTTTTTATTACTTGTTTTATCGCGTTTCATTTGATCATGGTCTCTACGAGTCTTAGGTTTAGAATTTTCTTTAGACATTGCCAAACACCCTAAATATTTACTAAGTTAATCTTTATATTCTTTACTTTTTTAGCAAGTTTGAAGGGGAACAGGAAAACGAAAGTAGTATTAATTTTTATTATATAGGATTTACGAATTAAACCTGAAATCATCTTACAGTTAACCTCCCAGAAAATGACGACTCATCCCTGTAAGCAAATAAAGTAACCTCATTAAAGTATATCTTGAACTCGTGCCGTTCGCTCCGTTCAGATTATATTTCAAAAAGTACCGGTTAGTTCTTAAAGGGAAAAATTAAATTGCCCGAGGGCAACCCCAACAGGGCCATTTCCTGCGTTTACGGTGGCTGTAACATTGTTTGTTGCTGTGTCAATTACAGAGACGTTATTACTGTAGTGGTTTGCGACATACACTTTTGTTCCATCAGAAGTTATTGCAACTCCATTGGGATTGGTTCCGACATTCACCGAGGTGATAACGTTGTTCGTTGCCGTGTCAATTACAGAGACACTGCTGCTGCCTTCATTAGCAGCATATACTTTTGTCCCATCCGGACTAATGGCAATTCCCTTTGGGTTGCTTCCTACAGCCACTCTGGCTGTAACCGTATCGTTTACAGCATCTATTACATCGACAGTGCCATTATAATCAGGGTAGTCACCCTTATTCGTTACATATATTTTTGTTCCTGCCGGGTTTACTGCGATTCCATAAGGGTCTGATCCGACGGGTATATCCGTAACTTCGTTTGTAGTCGTGTCAATTGCGTTGACTGCTGCAGTGTATGAATTTGCCACGTATATCTTTGTCCCGTTTTGGTTGACAGCAACTCCCCCGGGAGCACTTCCTGCACTCACCGTGTCTATGACAGTATTTGTCGTTGTGTCAATTACAGAAACGGAGGCACTGTTAAAATTCGTCACATAAACTTTTGTTCCATCCGGATTGACTGCAATTCCATTAGGGCTGTTCCCAACATTCACATTGGCTGTTACAGTGTTTGTTGCAGTGTCAATTACAGAGACAGTCTTTCCGTAGTAGTTAGCCACATATGCTTTTGTTCCATCCGGACTGACTGCAACTCCGACAGGGTTGCTTCCAACTTTCACAATGCCTGCTACTGCGTTTGTTGCCGTATCAATTAAAAAGACTGTATTCTCGTACTCGTTTGTTATATAGGCGTATGGACCTCCGCCAACACATATAGGTACAACAACAACGTCCGATTTCGGATCCAGCTGATCGGAATAAACAGTTGCAGTGTTTCTGATGACTCCGTCTTCGCTGCCATTATCGTCAATATTAGCCTGAGTAACAGTGTAGTTTCCAGTATAAGTCCAGATTTCCCCGATTTCTAGAATTCCATCAGGAGTTTTTGACTCTACCGGCTTTGAAAGGTTAATCCGAGAATCCGAAACACTTACATTTGTAAGTTTGGTGTTGCCCTCATTGGGTACTGTTACCTGATAACTGATGATATCGCCTGCTTTTGCTACACTTCCGGAAGGTCCTTTTCCTGCAACATCTGTAACGGTTTTAACAATAGTATAAGCGGGACCTGGTTGTTTTACAGCAACTATTCTGACAGATTTTGAACTCCTGCCATTTTCGTTACTTACTGTAAGATTTACGGTGTAGTTTCCTGGTGCAGGGAAAGTGTGCATTGGATTCTGTTCGGTTGAAACAATTCCGTCTCCAAAATCCCAGTTCCATGAGGTTATATTCTGAGAAACGACAGTAATATTAAGTGTGAAACTTTCTTCCGTTCCGGTTGTATTTTCCCAGAATCTTCTGTAAATTCCTTTTACCTGCTGGCTGCCTGAAGCCACGGCTTTTATTGTCCATAAATGAGTGCCGGAAACACCTACGAAATGTGGGGGAGCTGGGTCCTGGGTATAGTTGTCGCTAAGCACGCTGAGTCCCTGGTTCAGGTTTAGTTCCCAGGCAAAACCTGTTGAAGGATTTTCCCTAAGTTTAAGGTAAAAAGTCTCTCCGTTTTTAAAAGTTATACTCTTCCCGCTGTCGTCTTCATTAATAACTTGCTGGCTCGGTGATAAAGAGCAGCTAAGCCTATTAAATTTACTATGATCCATAAACTGGACTGATAATGGAGCATAACCTCCAGTGACATTCGTGCAGAACTTAGCAACAGGATGTAGTGGTTTTTCGGGCGCTGCAGATAAAGTGGATGAAACAGATGTAAGAGATAGCAAAAGTATCATCATTAATAGAATTTTTATTTTTATTTTTATTCCCCCTTTATCTTAAAGGACTGACGCACTTTTCAAGCAACTTTTGAAATTACTTATATTTTATTAAAATTTAACATTCTTTCTTAGTAATTATTTTTAAACATTTCTATTGTATTTTCCTATATAAGGGGTTGATTTTTTTAGTCAGATTCTTAATATTATAATATAGTGTTAGTTATCAGCTGTTAACTTCAAGCTCTTAGCTCTCTCTCGTTTTTTATGTCAGGTTTACATAACTTCGATTAAAAAAGCAGAAGTTTCTTGAGGCTCTTAATGTACATACGTGAACAATTGACTACCAGGTAGATAATATTCAGGTTGAATTTGCAAAAAAGTGAACTAATTATGTTATTCTTGGTAATATTGCCGTTACTAATTTAAAGCGTATAACATGTTTCCCGTTCTGCAACTTTTTTGGCTTTTCGTCCTTAATGTTTGACAAGCAACATGTTCTGTTTTGGAAAATGAGAAGGTGGATTGGGCATTAGATAAGAGCCTGATAATACCCTCCTTTTTCCAGAACTTTTACCGGAAGGGAGAACAGTTTGGAGAGGTTGTCATCTGTCAGGATATCCCTTTTTGCTCCATCTCTGAAGATTTTTCCGTCTCTAATAAGGATTACTCGATTTATCTCAGGAATTATATCCTGAAGATTGTGTGTTACAAGGATTATAGTTTTTCCTGAATTTGCAATCTTTCGGATGCTTTCGCGGAAGCTGTGAATAGCTCTCAGGTCAAGACTGTTTGTGGGTTCATCTAATACAAGGGCTTTTGGATCATGCACAAGGGCTCTTCCGATAAGTACCCTTCTGGCTTCTCCGGTAGAAAGTTCACACATTAATCTGTTTTCAAGGTGCGGGATCTCAAGGAATTTCAGAATTTCGTTTGCTCTGTTCTTCATTTCCGGAGTAACGTCGTGGTTGTAGTAGATTCCTATGCTGCTGAAAAATCCGGAAAGTACGACCTCCTGAACTTTTATCTGGCGGCAGCATGTCTGCTGAAGATCTCCTGAGACTATCCCTAATAATTTTCGGAGCTCAAAAACATGCCAGACATCTTTTCCCATGATCCTCAAGACAAGCTCGTCAACTGCTGCAAGAGGATAATATTCTTTTGTAATTGTCTTGATAAGGGAGGATTTACCCGATCCGTTAGGGCCTATAATTGCAACGTTCTCTCCTGGTTTAATAGAAAAAGATATCGAGTCGAGTATTTTTTTACCGCATCTTACAACAGTTACGTTTTCCAATTCGAGCAGGTAAGGAGAATCATTCCCTGAGTAATGCATTTTTTGAGTCATTTTTATCCTATCTCAGTTTTATCCTATCTCAGTTCGAAGACTTTGGATCTGTTAAGGTTTAATCCGCTTTTATACTTTTCCAAACTTCTTTTTTAATCAAAGTGCTTATTTAGGCTTCAAAATGCTTAACAAATTCACTCCCAAATCCTTTCTTTAAAAACCTTGCGAAACCTGGTCGAAATATTTCTATATAATTTAAGGTAATTTGGATCTCCGGAACAAACAAATTTTGACTTATAATAAACAAACTTATCCTGTTAATTCTCCAATTAAAGCCCATATGTTCCTGATATCGCTTTTAATACCGATTAAGACTCTAGATTAAGACTTTAAATCTTTGAAAATCTCTAAAACTCCTTTATAAAAAATATTAGCCCTTATTTTAGTTTCTTACTAATATATAATCTTCTAATTTAAAGTTCTGTTTGATTGAAAGGAGAATTCGGAGGGGGGTTTTCTTTGGAAGTATACAAGAATAAGAACTCATTCATTTCATATCTTTATGAGGTCCGTTTTATAATTCTTTTCTATGTAATAGGAGACTGGGCTTCTACTGTTTTTGCATTACCTTTCGGTACGGAGTATAATTCGGTACCTGCTATGATTTTGGAAAACTTCGGTATCTATCATTTGCTGCTCATTAAAATAGGTTTTATCCTATTATTATTCTTTATAGCTCCTACGATACAAATATCCAGGATCAGGTGGTCCATAACAAAACACATCATCGAATGTGTTGGCATCCTGGTAACAATAAATAATCTTCTGGTTATCTTCAGCGGGAATAGCCTCATACAGGCTCTCGGATTGGTCTGACAAGCCAAGTTAAATTATTTTATAAAGGTCTATCCTTCACTTTCAGTATTCATTCTATCATCTTTGCTTGTCAGTTTTTGTCCGATTCGTTTATTTATGTTATTTATTATCTGGTTTTAGCATAAAGGAAGCAGTCATAATAGTCTTCTCCCATTCTATGAACTTTTTTCATGATCCCTTCTTTCTCGTACCCACTTTTTTGAGCCACTCGTTCACTTGCAAGGTTCCGGATATCCATTAAAATAGTAATTCTTTGCAGATCCAGTCTCTCATAACCTATTTTCTCAAGTTGTCCAACTGCTTCAGTTGCAATACCCTTTCCCTGGAAGTCCCGATCAATAAAATATCCAATCTCTCCAACCCAGGGCCTATGCTGGTCAATTTTTATCCCACATGCCCCCACGAGTTTTCCATAAAAAAGAATCGAATAATTGTGCTCAAAATTAGCCTTTCTTTTAGCTTCATTTAAGCTCAGAAAGTATTTTTCTTCTTCAAGGGTTTTTATTGGAACCTCTATAAACTCAAGGTTTGTGTGTTTGATTATTTCATAAAAACATTCAGCATCAAAAAGTTCCTGAGGGCGAATTTTTACTTCAGGCATATATAAAGATAAATTTTTACTAAGAAATACTTTTTCAAGCTTATTTCATTTTTTTAGAGACTTGAAAAATAAATATATATACACCTATAAATAAATTAGAATTGTGGAAGCGAATATTATAGAGCGGATTCGAGAAGATTTAGCTCTGAATGCGGATGAGAAAACAAAGAGCAGTTCTACACGTTTTTTCAAAGAAAAAATAACATGCTATGGGGTAAAATCTGCTTTTGTTGGGAAAATTGCGAAAGAACACTTTAACGAAATAAGAAACAAGGATAAAAAAGAGATTTTCGCTTTGTGCGAAGAGCTCTTTAGATCGGACTATTGTGAAGAATCTTTTATTGCATCCGCATGGGCTTATATGCTGAGAAATAATTATTCTGAGGACGACTTCTTCATATTTGAACGCTGGATCGAAATTTATGTCAACAACTGGGCAAAGTGTGATACTCTCTGCAACCATACGGTTGGTACTTTTATTGAGACATTTCCTGCTTATGTTGAGAATCTCAAGTTGTGGACTGCTTCGGACAACAGATGGATGAGACGTGCATCGGCAGTAACTCTCATCTTACCAGCGAGAAAAGGCAATTTCCTTAAAGATGTTTTTGAAATATCAGACCGTCTCCTGAAAGACAAGGACGACCTTGTTCAGAAAGGTTATGGCTGGATGCTCAAGGAAGCAAGCAAAGCTCACCAACAAGAAGTCTTCGAATATGTTATGAAAAATAAAAAGGTCATGCCCAGGACTGCACTCCGCTATGCAATTGAGAAATTCCCAAAAGACCTGAGAGCTAAAGCTATGGAAAAATAGCAGTAAAAAAAGGTATTAAAAATTTTGGAAAAAGTAAGGCAGAATTAGGGAGTAGAGAGATTTCGATACAGTACCCCCATATTGTATCTATGCTGCAATTCTCCCTATCCCCTTCTGCTCTTTATATTGCCTGTAGTTTGACTATACAGGATTCTCCTTTTGCACAATTTCCATCTTTCACATTATTATATATCTCCACAAGTATTTTGTTCTTTTTGCTCATCTATACCACAAATTTAACACTGCTGAAGTTTTAATTATATATCTCATTGTCCATTTAATCCTTTAAGCATTGCTTAAGATACTTCGAAAGGTCTACTACGCTTGAATTTTACTTTCGAGTACATAATGTGAATGTTTAAAATGACAGAGAGACTAGCTAATCCCGGATAAAATCCGGACAATACCAGGTCAATAAATTTAAACTTTTGACCTTACGAAAAACATCAGTCTTAAAAACGTAATGACAAATTAAGGAATCATCTGAAAAACTCATCAAAAAAATGTTTAAGTGAGGTACGTTCTCATCCAAAAACCTAGGAGCTCGGAACGATATTTAAAAGACTTACTTGTTTTAGTTGGGGAAGAGGTATTGAGGTACTTTTACTATGGGTTGCAAGTTTATTTCAGATTTATTGTGGAGTAGTGTTCCGGAGTAGGCGTTGTTTGCAGTGGGGTGTGAGAGATGAGAACGCATTTTTTACTACACCTTTATCATATATAATATTTTTAATAACTAATATTATGTTATCATAAACTAGTTAGGATACTTGTCTAAATACATTCAATGATATATGATATAATAGTATACCCGAACACCTGGTCTAAATATCAGATATCAATAAAATACTAATCGCACTTGGAATTTATTTGATTATAAAAATATATGATTTAACAAAAAACCATATTGCAGCGAAAATCAAATTAAAGAATGCTTCTTTGATCGGCTATAATATATAACCACATCCTTGCAAAATCAATTGGGAGTGGAGGGGTCTCTCTCAATTTTTGGGTTGGATCGCCGGCAGGGTTTGAAAATAGGAACTCAGATTCTACCAATACTTCTTAACTAACATTTACATTGCAATCAATTTTATGTAGTTTTTCTACATCGGAATTACTATTTACGTTCTAAGAAGGATTTTGAAAGCTGTTCTCTCTGTTTTGATTCCCAAATTCTCTTTTCAATAGCTTTATTTTCTCTATAGCTTCTTTCAATTGATTTGATGTAATTCTTCCCAGAATCACTTATTTTATAGGTACCATGCTGTATTTTGTTCACAAGATTGCTATTTTTTAATTCTGTTAAGTGATTGGCCAGTGCTGATTTTTTAATGTTCATCTCTTCAAGTAATGTTCGAAATGTCAAAGGTCCATTTAAAAGAAGGACTAAAATCCGAAATCGGTTAACATGTGCAATTGTTTTTAAAATGGAAAGGATTTCATCTGACGAATTAATAAGAAACTCTTGTGAAAGGTCTAGATCATTTTTTTTATCCATAATTTACTTGTTTTTCCAATTTAATAAATATCTTTTCTATAACTGCTGTTCCCAAAATACTTTATTCGGTCCTTCGCTATATCTGGTGGGAAATTTGAATTCACTTTAATTCTGGTTCTACAATAGTTTTTGGACATATTATTTTTGAAAATCCTATTCTAGACCGGGGTTACCCATTTGATGTGGCGATTTTTCTTGGCAACTCTTTTAAACCGCAAGAATAACAAAGTGTCTTTTTCTACCTATAGTTCAAGAAAGAGCGGAATATTAATCCATGAAACAATAAACTTTTAGTACAATTAAATCCGTAATGTGCCTGCAAGCAATTTCAACCTATACCTGTAAGCAATTTAAGGAGAATTAATATGGAAATCGAATTAAAAACCGTGGAAGAAAATCAGGTAGCCAGCATTTCCCATGTTGGTCGATTAGAAGATATGGGAGCGATAATAGGAGAATTAGCTGGATGGGTCATGCAAAAAGGACTCCGGATTACCCAGCCCCCTTTTGTGGTATATTACACCAGCCCAATGGAAGTACCGCCGGAAAAGATGCAGTATGAAGTTGGTATGCCCTTTCAGGGAGATACAAACGGAGACGAGAGAGTAAAAATAAAAATCATGCCAAAACACAAAGTTCTGTCAACTATCCATAAAGGCCCTTATACAGGATTAGGTCCGGTTTACGCTGAAATGGTCCAGTACATTATTGGAGGCAGTTATGAGATGATCGGTGCTCCAAGGGAGGCTTACCATAACAACCCTTGCGAAGTGCCTGAAAGTGAACTTTTGACAGAAGTTATGTTTCCTGTTATGGATTTAGAGGGCTTTGAAGATTCAAACAATGATACAAATGTAAAAGAGCAATCTCAAGAGCTCTCAGAACAAGAAAGTTCCTATAAAATTTCGCCAATCGGGTATGTAAGGAAAAATGGCATGAAAGCATCTCTGGAGATTAGTGATAAATACATCCCCGGTTTAAAAGAATTAAATAATTTCAGCCATGTAATCGTGCTCTGGTGGGCAAATGAACTCGAAAATGGCGAATACCGAAAATACCGAAATCTGCTCCGGATTTATCCTCCATATGCCCAGGATAGGTTAACAGGAATATTTGCAACTCGTGCAGAGTACCGTCCGAACCCCATAATGATAACAACCTGTAAAATAGAAGGTATCGACGAAAAAGCAGGAATTGTAAGTGTATCCGGTCTTGATGCGGATGATGGGACTCCTATTATTGATTTAAAAGCTTATTTCCCTGCATATGACAGAGTAAAGGAACCGGAAATTCCTAAGTGGCTTTCTTTCCTCTGGCCAGACTGGACGCATGACCAGTAAAGGATAAAAAGCACCCTTTATGAAGTTACATTAAAATATATTATCAAAAACTATTTCTTAATTCCTTTTTTTGGATAATGCATATGACCGCCAAAAACTCTTTAAAACCATTGAAAATAGAAATTATTGATGAAAAATCCTTTAAATTAGTGGGATGTGTTTTTTATGGTAATCCTTTTCATTCAAAAGAAGAGTGGAATATGGAAAATGAAATCGGATCACTCTGGAAGCGTTTTTACAAGTTGTACGAAAAATATGACAAAAAACTAGAAAATTACGCAATAAATGAAGTTGCGTATGAGGCACATATCCAACCAGATGATTACTCTGAAACTGGAAAATTCTATGTATTCGTAGGCCTTGAAGTAAACAGAACTGACGAAATGCCCCTCGAAATGTTTTGTAAGACTTTTCCATCCACGAAATACGCAGTATTCACCTTCAAGGGAAGGGAAATGTTCAGAGGAGGAGAATATATCTGGCAAGAATGGTTGCCTAACTCTGAATACGAAGAAGCTTATCCCTATTTGATGCTAGCCTATTATAAAAACCGCTACTACGGATTGGATAACGAGAATTCAGAAATCGATTACTATATTCCTTTAAAGCTAAAAGAGCACTGAGAAAACGCAAAAGGTGGAGAAATTTCCTCCACCTGTACGGTAACCTTTCCACAAGGCATTCTATAATAGTTTTGAAGTTACGGCTTTCATACCCCACCTGTCCGAATCCGGTAAACCGGATCTACCGAGAAAGGGGGCCTCACTCTTTAATGTTAAATTCAGATTTTTCTTCATACCTTAACATTTTCTCTGGCCCATTTAGCTCCTGCTTCAAGGAGTTGCTGGTTGAATGCGATGACCTTGGGTTTACCAGCGAAATTCTCAGCAAGAGCTTCCTTGAAGGCATCTTCTTCCAAGCCTGTTGCATTAATACCCATAAGGACTCCGAGTATGAAAGAGTTAGCAGCCCTTTCGTCTCCTGCCTCCTTAGCTCTTTCAGTAGCCGGAACTGGAATAGCTACTACATCTGAAGGTGTCTCCGCTTCGCCAATTGAGGAATCAAAAAGGATAAAGCCTCCTTTTTTGACTGTTCCTTCGAATTTCTCCAGAGAGGGGCGGTTCATAGCTATCAGGATATCTGGGGTATAAGCTGTAGGAGAACCTATGGACTGGCCTGAAATCACAACCGAGCAGTTTGATGTTCCTCCGCGCTGTTCCGGACCATAAGATGGGAACCATGAAGCATTGAGATTTGCCTTTACTCCTGCCTGGGCCAGGATAATGCCCATACTGAGAACTCCCTGTCCTCCAAAACCTGCAATTTTGGTCCTGAGAGGAGCAAAATCTTTTCTAGCGGGTTTTTCCTGGACATCCGCATCAATGCCATAAAGTTTATCCAGGGCTTTAGTCGAAAAGTCACTAACTCCACGATAAAGAGGTTCAGCCTCCTCGGATTTGTCCCTGAAATTCTTGAGAGGAAACTCTGTTTCCATTTCCTCATTAATGAATTTAACAGCCTGTTCTGCATCCATTTTGAGGTTAGTCGGGCAGGCTGCCAGGACTTCAACAAAAGCATATCCTTTGCCATCACGCTGGACTTCCAGAGCTTTTCGAACGGCTTTTCTCGCTTTTCTTATATGGGAAATATCTGAGACCGAAACCCTTTCAATAAAGACCGGAGCCTTCAGGTTGTCCAGAAGTTCGCACATATGAATCGGATAGCCTGCAAAACGCGGATCGCGTCCTTCAGGGCAAGTTGTGGTTTTTTCTCCGATAAGGGTTGTAGGAGCCATCTGTCCGCCTGTCATTCCGTAAACAGTATTATTCACGAAAAAGACTGCAAGCTTCTCTCCTCTATTTGCAGCTTGAATGGTCTCATTAAGACCTATCGAGGCAAGATCCCCGTCTCCCTGATAAGAGATGACTACAGCGTTTTCTTCTGCCCTTGAGACTCCTGTCCCTACTGCAGGGGCACGACCGTGAGCAACCTGAAGATTGCCCATGTCAAAATAATAATAAGCAAAAACCGCACAGCCCACCGGACTAATCATTACTGTCCGGTCTTGAATACCGAGGTCGTCAATTGCCTCCGCAATAAGCTTGTGCAGAACTCCATGCCCACATCCGGGACAATAGTGAGTGGCTGTTGGAGCTGCCCCTCCTTTACGGGGATATTCCGCATAGAGTGCTTTTGGCCTCCCTATTACTTTTTCACCATTTATGACTTCAGCTGCCATTTTTAGACCTCCCCTGCAACTTTTTTAATTTCGTCCATTATTTGCTCAAGAGTAATTAGATTTCCTCCCATACGGTTTACCAGTTTAACCGGTCTGGAGCAGCCTGTTGCGAGTCTTATATCATCTCTCATCTGACCGTTACTCATTTCCACAGAAATGAAAGAGCAACCCTTTTCTGCCAGAGCTTTCAACTGAGCCTCAGGGAATGGGAAGAGAGTTTTCGGCCTGAAAAGTCCAACTTTGATGCCTTCCTGTCTGGCAAGATCTACGGCTGATTTGCAGATTCTGCTGCTGATCCCATAAGAAACCAGAATAATTGAGGCATCATCACTCAAGTATTCCTCAAAATCTACCTCGTTCTGCCTGATCAATTCGTACTTTGCCTGGAGCTTTTCATTAAACTGCCCAAGCTCATCAAAGTCCAGAAAGATTGAAGTTATAAGGTTATGTCTGGTTTCTGCAGTGCCATTGACAGCCCATGAGGTATCTGTTTCAGGAACAAAGGCTGTTTTTGGAAACTCAAGAGACTCAATCATTTGTCCCAGCACACCATCTGCAAGCACTATAGCAGGATTTCTATATTTAAAGGCAAGCTCAAAAGCTTTCATGGTAAAGTTACACATTTCCTGAACGGAATTCGGGGCAAGAACAATATTTTTATAATTCCCGTGTCCTCCGCCTTTAACCAGCTGAGTGTAATCTGATTGCTCCGGTCCAATATTCCCAAGGCCGGGACCTGCGCGCATAATATCTATAATCACACATGGAAGTTCTGAGCCAGCAAGGTAGGAGATTCCTTCCTGCATCAGGCTAATTCCAGGCCCTGAAGAAGAAGTCATAACCCTGTGCCCTGCAGAAGCCCCCCCATATACCATATTTACCGCTGCCTCTTCGGATTCGGCCTGGACAAATTTCCTCCCAACTTTTGGGAAATATTTAGATGCATCGTGCAGAATCTCACTTGCCGGAGTTATTGGATATCCGAAGAAACAGTCACATCCAGCATAAAGTGCACCGATGACTATTGCAGAATTGCCTTTTACAAGTTGTGTTGCCATCTTTTTCCTCCTTCTCTGCCTCAGTTTACTTCCTTATCTTTCAGCGGGATATGGATTTCAATTGCAAGAGGTTCAGGACATGTATAATAGCAGTTCGCACAGCCTGAGCAGCCCTCTCCTTTATACTCTATATACGTGTAGCCTCGAGCATTCAGGTTTTCACTCATGGAAAGCACGCCTTTGGGACAGGCGAGAAGGCAACGTCCGCAGGCTTTGCACTCCAGAGTGTTGATTACGGGGTATGGTTCTCTTTTCTCGTTCTCAGACATGGGGAATCCTCTTTCGTTTTCTTTCAGTAACCTTTAAGGCCCCTCTCGCTTCCTTCCTGTTCCTTGTTCAGGGTTAATTTGATTTTTATGATAGAAGAAGAGCCTCTTTTGCCTAGTATTTTCGAAATAGCTATTTGCATTTATAATATTTATCAATAAAGAATAAGATAAAGCTTATAGTACGCTCATAATGTTTGTTTTCAGAGCAAACGATTCAGAAAAAGTTTAATGTATTTATTTCTTTCTTTTTGGGTTCTCTAACGTCTTCGGTTGTTCGGGACTCTTGAAAAGTGTTGTAAACTCTCTGCTGCTATACTCTAATTCTGCAGAACATTAAGTTTAATCCCGAAGAAAAGAATGTGTTTTATCAAATTAAAATTATCAAAAGATCGAATGTTCTCATATTGTTGATTCGAAACTTATGAAAATTAATGGATCTGAGCTCATACTCCTCAATTAAAAATTTTATTCTGATGTTAAATTGGTTTTTTCAAATAATTCACTTCATTGAATTTGTATTTAGAATATATAATAAATTGAATTTTATAACAACGAGATTAAAATGAAAAAGTTCATATGATGAAATAAAATAGAAAATTAGTGAATATTTAATTAAATTTATTATTTTAGTAGAAGATTTTATTATTTTATGAGCTTAACTTCGTGAAAAACTCAGTTAATAAAGAAAAAAATAAAAATGAAAGATAAAGAGGAGGGATTAGATGATGAAGTATCAAAGCACTAATATACTACGAATAACATCAATATGCTTGACTATTGTTTTTCTCGGATTAACCAATTTACCTATTAC
>JAUPKV010000373.1 GCA_030837265.1 Methanobacteriota archaeon | reverse complement strand
TTCTTTTGCTCTTCTTGCAAGTTCGTAAGCTCTTTCTTTGGGAATCACTACAACGCCGCTCTCATCGCCAACTATATAATCTCCAGGCTTTACCGTCTGACCGCCGCAGGTGATTTCGGCGTTGATTTCCCCGAAGCCTTTAGGATCTCCTGCATTAGGTACCTTATTACTAGTGTAAATCGGAAGTCCAAGATTTTCTACTTCGTCAATGTCCCTTACAGCTCCTTCTATTACCACGCCTGCAATCCCTTTATTCAGGCTGCTCAGGGTTGCAAGCCCTCCCCAGCAGGCAATGTCCTTACTTTCATTGTAGATGACAATTACATCTCCTTCTTTGGCGAGATCTATTGCTTCAACGGTCTTCGCCCAGTCTCCGGCAAAAGCCTGCACAGTAATTGCCGTTCCTACCATTTTCCCTCTTACTAGTGGATGAATACCTTTCATTGCTCCTTTTCTATGCATAGCATCCGAGATATTGGAGGTTGATACTTCTTTAAGAATTCCTCTGATTTCCTGATCTATTGTCCCTGTATCCCGAATTTCCACAGTTTCAGGGGAATCCACGCTTTGTCGGATTTTCCTGGCAGCTTCTGTCACATTGTCAGAACGAGTGATATTGCCCCCAACAATTACAATCCGAGCTCCTGCCTTGACTGCTTGGGCAGCACTCTTTACATCAAGCCCTCCGGCAACTGCAAGCTGTACGCTAACCTTTTCCGAAATCTCTCTAAGAATCGATACAGGATTCTTCCCTATCATCTGCTGGTCTATGCCTATGTGCACATTCACATAGTCTACTCCTAAAGTTTCAAGTTCCACTGCCCTTTTTACAGGGTCAGGAGCCGAAATAAGGTCCGCCATCAACCTTACTCCGTATTTATGAGCTGAACGCAGTGCATCAAGTACTGTTGAATCATCTGCACTCCCGAGTACAATTACCACATCAGCTCCTGCCTTTGCTGCCATCTCGACTTCCATGGCCCCGGTATCCACGGTTTTCATATCCGCAAGGATCGTCCGATCAGGAAAAGCTTTTCTCATCGTGCGGATTGCATCCATTCCTTCGCTTTTGATCAGGGGAGTTCCGATCTCTATCCAATCTGCACCCCCTGCGATAGCTTCTCTAGCAATTTCTACCGAGCGGTCCAATTCTAGAAGATCAAGTGCAACCTGAATTATGGGAACGATGATATCACCTCAACCGGGAAACCGGAAAAACAGAAACGTTGTATTTTCCATTGGCTGCCCGTTAATTATACATTAAATTCTGCTCCGGATTTATTTTATTGAATTCCCGGTTCTTTATATAATTTGATTTCCTATTACTCTATTTTTTATATATGAGTTCTTCTATCTGTATTGCTTTTTATCTAAACTTCTTTTTAAATGTAGTCATTTTAGATTTGCTATAATAAGACAAGAATGACAATTAAATGAAATGATGAAAATTATATGAGAGAATGACTATTAAATGAAAAAAGAATTTTAAATAAAACAATTATTAGGGCGTAGATTATGAAAGAGAATTCGAGAGGAAAAGAGAAAGGGAGTACAGAAGAATATATATCCGAGGATGAACGCAAACAATTACTTTCAGCTCTGCACTGCCGCCTTTTCTGGGTCGGTCAGTATATTCCGGATCATGTGGAACTTGAGGGTGAAACTTATCCTCTGCATGATTATGTATGGGAACTAATTCAGAAAGACAAGCTGACTGAGATCGAAAAATCCAGAATAGATAAATGCATTGAAATTATTTCAGCGAAGGAAATGGCAGATGAAAAGGAACTGGAGGAAAAATCCCTTACTCGAGAAGAAGCAAAAAACCTCTATCATGAGACTGCAGGCCTTTTGCGCGCTATAACAGACTTAAAGGAAATTGAGACTGGAACCTTTCAGGAAAATACAAAACGCTTTCAAGAGATGTTTGCAAATCAAAGGATTAAAAATGCTAAAATATGGCTTGAATTTTTGAAAAATGTGTCCAAGTGAGTTGCTAACGGTTGTACAGAACACGATCCAGTTGCAGATATAATAACTTAGA
Source organism: Methanobacteriota archaeon (assembly GCA_030837265.1). The sequence goes on along the minus strand of JAUPKV010000373.1, from coordinate 1,524 downwards.
AAATCTGGAGCAAAGGTTATATCTTTAGGAACCATTTATGAAAGCTGGATGTCATTTAAGAACCGACACGTCATCTCTATGAAGGATTTTTCACGCAAAGAAATCGATTATATCCTGGATACGGCAGAAAAGCTTGAGCCTGTTGCCAGAGGCGAAGAAAGATCCAGGCTGCTGGATGGAAAAATAGTTGCTCTTCTTTTTTTTGAACCAAGCACAAGAACAAGGCTATCCTTCGAAGTAGCTGCTCAGAGGCTTGGAGGACAGGTTCTAAACTTGGGTTCCGTAGAGGCAAGTTCCGTTATGAAAGGAGAAAATCTTGCTGATACTGTCCGTGTGATCAGTAAGTATGCCGATCTTATAGTGTTGCGTCACCCTCTTGACGGATCGGCACGGATGGCTGCCAATTTTACAAGCGTCCCTATAATCAATGGTGGAGACGGTTCTGTTCACCACCCGACACAAACTTTTCTTGACCTTTACACTATTCGGAGGGAAAGCCATCTTGAAAGCCTGAGAATCGCCATGGCAGGAGACCTAAAATATGGGAGAACTGTCCATTCTCTCTGCCATGCTCTTTCCCTTTACGGAGCTGAAATGACTTTCGTTTCACCTCCCGAACTCAGAATGCCTTCGGAAATTGTCAGAGATCTTCAAAAACATGAGATAAGCGTAAGAGAAACTAATTCTCTCGAGGAAATAATTGGAGACGTAGAAGTTCTCTACATGACAAGAGTTCAGCGAGAACGTTTTCCTGATCCTGAAGAGTATGAAAAGGTAAAAAACAAGCTGAAGATTACAGGCGACTTGTTGAAAAAAGCGGACCCGAACATGAAGATTCTTCATCCTCTCCCCCGTGTCAATGAAATATCCCCTGAAGTAGATGCAACACCGCATGCATGCTACTTCCAGCAGGCTTTTTATGGGGTCCCGATTCGAATGGCACTTCTTGCTCTTGCTATGGGAGTGATCGAATGAAAGAAAAGCGGGACTTGAAAGTCCAGGCAATTGAAAAAGGAACTGTAATAGACCACATAAGAGCTGGACAGGCATTGAATGTCCTGCGTATACTTGGAATCTCCAGTGCTTTTCGAGCGACTATCAGTTTTGTAATGAATGCTCCTGGAGCCAAAGGTAAAAAAGATGTCGTAAAAATTGAGGGAAAGGAGCTTAATGTTGAAGAATTGAACAGGATTGCTCTTATTTCTCCTACAGCTACAATCAATATCATAAGGGATTTTGAAGTAGTCCAGAAAAATCCTGTCGTTCTTCCGTCGTATGTTGAGGGAGTTGTCCGCTGCATTAATTTAAACTGTATTTCCAATAGCAGTGAGCCTATAAAATCTAGATTTTCCGTGCTCCAGTCCGAAGAAGAAGGAGTAACCCTTCAATGTATGTATTGCGAACATGTGATTTCTGAAAATATAGCCGAAAATTTGCTGTGAGAAAAGGGTCTTTCAGGGGAAAAAAATTAATGCTTAAAGGCGAGAAGAACTCAAAAGAAACAGATAATGAATATATAGGATA
>JAUPKV010000372.1 GCA_030837265.1 Methanobacteriota archaeon | reverse complement strand
GACCATTGCAAGTATCGTTCCAGATACAACCAATCCTCAGGCAGGGCAAGCTTTAAATTTCGCTGTTAACGTGAAAAACCAGGGTACAGCTTCATCCACAGCTGCTCTGGCAACATACTATATTAATGGGGACAGCGGACAGAATATTAACATTGATCCTCTTGAAGCAGGAGCGAGCACAAATCTCGCATTTTCCCTGACTCCGGATCAAGTTACCAGTGGGAAGATAACGGCTAGAGTAGTTGTTGATTCTGGAAAAACTGTAATTGAGAGTAATGAAAACAATAATGCATTAACAAAAACCGTAACTGTAAGCGGCCCACTTCCGGATCTTACAATAGATTCAATTTCATCAAGCTCAGACTCTCCACAGGTTGGAGATACTGTAACTTATACAGCAACAGTCAGAAATGCCGGGTCTGCAGCCTCGGAAGCCAGTAGTCTGACTTTTAAGATTACTGAAAACAACGAAACTGTTGGCAGCTTTTCTATTCCCGTAGCCGCACTTGCAGCAGGTGAAACCACACAAAGTAGTTATTCATGGACTCCTACAGCAGAAGGGGATATTCAGGTAACTGCAAAAGTTGATCCGAATGCTGCTATTTCTGAAAGTGATGAAACGAACAACCAGAATACAATATCCGCAACAGTAGGAAGCAGCAGTGGAAGTAGTTCCAGTTCAAGTTCCAGCTCAAGTTCTAGTTCAAGTTCTGGCTCAAGCAGCGGTATTGGAAGCAGTTATTCAAAAGAGCCAGCTCAAAACGTAGCTTCAAAGGAGCTTGCAACCCGAAATGTCATGAGTGGTAACCACGTAAGATTCGATTTCCTGCAAAACAATACATGCATCCAATATATTGAGTACGATGCATTAAGAACATTTATGAAAACTACAACAACTGTAGAAGAACTGAAGGGCAAATCAACCTTTGTCTCCGAACGTCCAACCGGAGGAATATATAAATATTTTAATGTCTGGTTAGGAGACAAAAGAGGAGGACTTTCCTCATCCGTTTCAAATGGTTTGATAGGGTTCAGAGTTGAAAAATCATGGATTAACAATAACAGTGTCAATGAATCAAATGTAGCCCTCCAGTTGTATAATAAAAGTTGGGAGCAGCTTTACACTAAAAAAGTCGGTGAAGACAATAATTATTCATATTTTACTGCAAGCGTTCCTAGCTATTCTTTCTTTGCGATAACCGTAACCGGAGCAGCACACAAAAATGGAAACCAGACAGAAGCAAAACTGCAGGACACTTTGCTGGGAGGCCTGCAAAATGCAGAAAAAGCTTTAAACGGGAGTGAAAACATTAGTAGAGCAGAGCAAGCAAAGGCAGCTTCCAAAACATTAATGGCTATTGTTCTGCCCCTGTTCCTGATCTTTGTGGGATACCTGGTAGTTAAGAAAAAGATATAAAACCCGAGTTCCATATCGGCGCCCGAGTTTCGCTTCCCGAGTTTCGCTTCGGGAGCACGAGGTCCTTTTCGGTCGCTATGCTCCCTCAAGAGGACTAATTTTTGGTACAAGGTGTGCTCCTCAAGAGGACTAATTTTTGGTACAAGGTGCTCCCTCAAGAGGACTAATTTACTAAGTATGGTTCTTCCGCGTTTTCCGCGGGTTACCATTATTTTGCATTAGTGAAGGAAGTTAGGGAATTAGCTCAAAAACTTTAGATTACTCTTTTTTCTTCCAGAATAGCTCCAAGCACCGAACCGATGATACCTATCACAGCTGAGTGAGCCACAATTACCAGTGTTAATACAAACGTGGATGCGACTATGAACCCACCAAGGACGGGAGCGCTTCTAAGTATTGATCCAAGTATTCCTCCAAGAAGGATTCCCGGAATAATCATGAATATTGTCATTAGGATTCCGGTTAGGAGGCCTCCCCGAAAACCTCCGTCTGCATAATAACCAGCTAAAAGACCACCCAATAGCGGAGCTAGTACATTCACCCCGGGAATGAAGTAAAAGATTAAAGTACAGATCATACCTATTAATGCGCCAGCTATTGCTCTAGTCATTCATCTAACCCCCCATTTTAAGCAAATAGAATTTCTTCAGAAATTCAAATTTATAAAATTAATATAATTTAATTATTCTTAAATATATAGTTGCTTACTAAGAAATTACTTTCGGGAAGGAAGAAACCTGTTTTTGGATTTTCGGCTTCTTTTGCTGATCTCAAAAATAGAACTCCTATAATCATTCTTGATTTTTAGACCAAGAAGGGACGCAGCAAGTACTATGGAAATGCTATTTGCAGCTACCAGTGCAGGATCCTTGATTAAAATTCCATGGAAGAGCCAGAGGACCATGCCTGAAGTCGAACAAAGCAGCATCATAAGAGATACGTCTTTTGTAGATTTAGTAGTTAGGGCTTTTAAGAGCTGGGGGGCAAAAGCAATGGTTGTAAGTGCGCCTGCAATATAACCGATCATAAAGGTGTTATTCTCCGTGAAAAATTACAGACTATAAAAGGAACAGAACCCTGATATAAGTATACCCCCTAAAACTCTATGAGGACACATTATGAGAGAAGATTGCCTTTTTTGCAAAATTGTCTCCGGAAAAATTCCTTCATATAAGGTCTATGAGGATGAAGCCGTTTTTGCATTTCTAGATATTAGCCCGGCAAGTGAAGGGCACACGCTGGTAGCTCCTAAAAAGCACTTTAGCAAGTTTACGGACATGAATGCAAAAGATGTTGCTTCACTTTTTGAGGTTGCAAGGAAAATTACTGTTGCGGTTGAGAAGACATCGCTAGCAGAGGGATCAAACATTGGCATCAACAATGGGGAAGCTGCAGGTCAGGAAATTCCTCATGTACATGTGCATGTCATTCCCAGGAGAAGAGGAGACGGAGGCAGAGGGATAAAATCAATAGTATGGACAGAACCAGACACTTCCAATCTGGGGGCAGTCGCAGAGAAGATCAGGAAAGCACTCTAAAGAGAACAACATTAAAATTAGAATTTGAATTAGATTTGATTTAGAATTGGAATATGGTGTTTTCTAAATAATTTTTTCAACATGAAGCAATGATATATTCTAAAATACAGTGAATTATGACTTTTAACAACTGTATTAAAGATATATGATTTCCAGAATCCTGGAGGTGAGAACAACGGCAGAAACGGCAATAGACGTCCGGGGGAAAACCTGCCCATCTCCACTGGTAGAGTTCAGGAAGGCAGTAAAGAGAGCTTCACCGGGAGATATTTTAATCATTACGGGCACTCATCCTGCATCTAAGAAAGAGATTCCTATGGCTTGCGAGGCATTGGGATTAAAGGTGCTGGAAATTAAAGATAAAGAAGGAGGTAAAGAGTGGGAGATAAAGATCCAGAAATAAGCCGAAGAGGTATAAAAATAGGGAAAAGACGGCAATATCTGCACAGTGGATAAGGATAAAGAATAGTGCGATAATAATTGGGAAATTAAGAATTTACAAGCATTCAAGGAGGGATAAAAATATTCGAAAACACTATTTATCTTGATAATGCTGCATGCACACGGATGGATGAACGGGTACTTGAGGCAATGAAACCTTATTTCCTTGATATCTATGCTGTAGCTACATCCGAATTTGGCTATTCGATGGGTCTCGAGGCAAAAGAAGGACTCGAAGCAGCCCGGAATACATTAATAACAAAACTCGATGCCGAACCCGATGAAGTAATTTTTACATCAGGAGATGCAGAGTCAAGCAACACGGCCCTTAAAGGAGTGGCGTGGGCTCTCAAAGAAAAGAAAGGCAAGCATATTATCGTCTCGAAGATAGAAGATTTTCCTGTCCTGAACACTGCAAGATCTCTCCAGAAACAGGGTTTTGAAGCGACTTTTCTGGATGTGGATGCAGAAGGATTTGTAGATCTCGAGGGATTAAGAAACGCGATCACGAAAGAGACATCCCTTGTTTCAATTCAATACGGAAACCAGGAGATAGGAACAGTTCAGGACCTTAAGGCTATCTCGGAAATTTGCGAAGAGAAAGATGTGCTTCTGCACACCGATGCAACCCACAGCTTTACCCGGCTTCCGCTCAGTGTTAAAAAATTGCCTGTAGACCTTATTAGTGTGGCAGCTCATACAATTCATGGCCCAAGAGGGATAGGGGCTCTATATATCCGGAAAGACACTCCGTTAACAAAGCTAATAGACGGCGGTTTTCAGGAATTTAATCAGAGGGCAGGAATAGAAAACATTCCCGGAGCAGTTGGTTTTGCACAGGCTGTTGATCTCGTAAATGAGGAAGAAAACAGACGGCTTGAATCTATGAGAGACCGGGCAATTGAAAAGTCACTTTCGGAGATTCCGGATGTCACCTTAAACGGGAGCAGAGATAAACGCCTGCCTCAGAACGCAAACCTGACCTACCATTATGTAGAAGGCGAATCCATAACTCTGCATATGGACATGAGAGGCTTTGCAGTGAGTACGGGTTCGGCGTGTTTTAGCCGCTCCCTTGAAGCCAGTCATGTGATCAGGGGAATTGGCGGAGATCATGAGAGAGCCCACGGTTCAGTACGTTTTACATTCGGGCGTTTTAACCGCATGGAAGATGCTGATGCTGCAATTGACGCTATGAGGGAAGTTGTGGCAAGGCTCAGGGAAATAAGCCCCCTTGCAAGAAAAAAATAAAGAAAAGGTAAAAATGTCACAGGAAAATAAAATGGTGAAAAGAAACTTAGATTGAGAGAGGCAAGATCATGAAGTTTCCGTATAGCGAAAAAGTGCTGGAGCATTTCAAGAACCCACATAACGTAGGAAAGATAGAGGATGCTGATGGAAAAGGCCTTGAAGGAAGTCCGGCTTGCGGGGATATGGTCGCAGTTTATATTAAGGTAAATCCCGAAACTAAGGTTATTGAGGATATAAAATTCGAATCTTATGGCTGTGCTTCGAACATTGCCACCGGATCAGTAATCACAGACATCGCACGTGGAAAAACAATAGATGAAGCAAAAAAGATAACCTGGAAGCAAGCTTCCGAAGAACTTGGCGGCCTTCCCCCGATAAAAGCTCACTGTTCAGTGCTTGCAGTTGAAGGGTTACGTGCCGCGATCCGTGACTATGAAGAAAAACACGGGCTTGTTACCGAAAAGGAGACGACTACCGAAGAGATTGTCAAAAAGAGACTTAAGCATGTAATGAATCCGCTAACCGGCCTTGATGTTATCCGAACAAACCTTATCCTTAAAATAACTGTTGAAGACGGAGTGGTAAGAGTTATTATAGACCTGCCTGCGGACCATCAGTTTGCTCCGGCGATCAAAGAGGACATTATTGAAAAGCTGGGGTCTCTGTGGGATGTCAAGAGAGTGGATATAGTGTTTACGGCATGAAAAAATAAAAATGGGAAATTACACAGGAATTTCCCTTTTCGTAGCTTTTTCTTTTATACTACAATAGAGCTTCAGTCTGCGCAAGTATCAACTAACGAAATATTCGCGCTGTCGAGAGCGGTCCGTATTTCCGAAATACCTTTTCCACCAGTCATCGGTCCGGAGATGCTCAAGTGACTCCACTGAATCCGCTGGCTGTTTGGAAGCCCATTCGCGGAAGGCATAATGACTATAGAGACGCATGAATTCCCCGAGATAAATCTCCGCTGCCCGTTTATTGCCCCGGATTATCAACATGTTTTCATCATTATCATTAGTGGAAGCTTCACTAAAATTGGCCGAGCCGGAGACCAGAATAGGGTCTTCGCCAAGCGGATCAATGAGCATGTATTTGGTATGTACATACTGGATGTGCTGATTCAATCCCGAAAGTTTTTCTTCGAGCCAATTGTCAAACATATTTAATTTCAAGTGAGCCCCTACAGCAAATCTATTTTCTGGAAGCTTGCGTAAAGCCGCTATCGCTGCTTCCTCAGCCTCACGTTCTGGTCCGGATTCCATCGGGCGTGTTAGTTTATCCAGCAAAGCAAAGCGCATCCCAGCCTGGCTGGCGCGATAAACTTCCTGAAAGAGTGGATGTATGCCAAAGGCGAATGTCATAAATAGCCCGTCTTTTGCTTCGGTTGCCAGCGAAGCGTACCATTTAAGGGCATCCAGATTACTTCGTGGACTGAAAATCACTCCTGTGCCTTCGGGTGGTTTACCTTCAGGCAAAGAATACATTTCAATCAATTTGGGTCTTAGGGAAGTACTCTTTGGGTCTTCTGAAAGTAGGTCCCAATAACGGGCATAGACTCTTGCAACTTCAGGCTCTTCTACGATATGTATTGCATTGGAGTGTCCGAAGATACCGCTCTCTGAGAAATTAGTTCCCCCCGTTAAGACAGATTGAGGTTCCCCGTTTTTGAGTAATACAATAAACTTGTTGTGCGAGATTGCCGAAGCATTAGCCATGCGCTTAGTACAGAGATTATCGATTCCCACCTCTTCGACTGCTTGATCATTTTCCTTACCGGGATGATCTTGCCGCCGGTCATAGATGATCCGCACCTCCGCACCGCGCTGTTTAGCCGCTTGTAGGGCCTCAAGCACTGGCTTATAGTGAAATTCGTAAGCGCAGATGCGCAACTCAAAGCCTGGCCCGCTTGCCTGTTCAATGAAACTGATTATCGCTTCACAGAGACCTCGTGATAACCAGTAATAAGCCGGGCGTCCCACTTTTTTAGGTGAGCGATTACAGAATCGTCGGGCGTATTCCTGTGAAGCAGCAGCTCCGCGGTTGAAGTAGATATCGTGCGTTCCCCCCTCAGGAGACTCGGTCTGTATCCGCAAGGACACCTCTGCTGCAGGTTGTAAATCCTGGGGTGTACCTTTCAGCGCGAGTACTCTATAGGTATAGTCATATCCGGGTTTGGCTGAGAAATCCGACCAGTTAAACCCCTGGATGGGATGTCTGCGCGTCAAATATTGAGAGCCGGGAGGGAGCCCGGGATCAGTTTCCGCAAATGTCCTCAACCCTTTTAGCCAGCTGGTTTCTTCTTCTATGTGATCCGTCCGGTGAATGGCAAATCCCATCAGTCCGTTGCAGTCGGTTTGATCCATATTGAAGCCGAGCAATACTACGTGTGTTCCGGCAATAGCCTGGACAGTAAGCCCTTGATTTGTAACTTTCTGTCTCATAACGCCCCTCCGTTTAATTCAACCTGAGATCATGTAATTCCATATTTCTACTTTGAATGTTCCATTAAGTAGCTTACTATACTGATCTGTTACCCAAATACATTTTTAATCAAATGATTGAAAATTTAAAAGACTTGCTTATATTACAGAGAAAACTAATGATCTTTTGAGGAGTCCAGTGAATAAAGATAAAACGGATTTCAAAAATGAAAAAAGGAATTCTTTTCCTATCAAAAGACTCAGGCCGGAACCTGTTCTTTCTTTTCTCTGTCCCAATGACGGTGTTTTGCAATTGCAGTAATAAAGGAATCGTTAAAAGAGCTGCTTTGGATTCTCAAGGAAGTTACGACTCCTTTATCGGAAATTACTTTGCCAGCAGACTCTTGACCTGCATACTTAATATCAGGAAGGTTTGCAACTTTAAGTAATTCAATACCTTCTCCGGTTGCTCCTAATGGCTTGCAGTGCCTGAATGCTTCATTGATGAAATGGATCGCATCGCCCTGCATCTTTAGAGCTTCTATACTTCCTTTCCCTCCTGGAACATAGACGGCATCGTACAATACTGACGCCGTAGTGGCAAAACTTTTGTCAACCTCGAGCTCCTCTCCGCTTGAGCTCTTTAGCATACCCTGGTGTTTTGAGATAATGTTGGCTTTTGCTCCGCCAGCCTCTAAAGCCTTCATCAGCAGGCTGACATCGTTGTAATCATACCCGTTCGCAGCGAGGATGGCGATCTTTCTGGTTTTGATGGTATTCTTCACAGTATGTTCCGAGCGCTCCTGGCTGAGATTCGGAGACTCTTTTGTAACAGGAGATCCTCCTTTCTGGTCAGGAGCGGGAACACCGACTCCTTTTGCAATCTCGATTGCAAGATCCCCGTCCACGTTATTGAACATGTCGACAACTGCCTTCTTGATGTTTTTGTCATTGACTTTTCCGATCTCAAAATGAAATGCCTCAATAATGTGCTTCTTCTCTGGCTCCGACATACTATTCCAGAATAATTTTGCCTGGCTGAAAAAGTCTTTAAACTTCTCACTGCGAGCGCGAATCTTTTTGCCCTCAACCTTTTCCATATAGTGGACGTATCCGCCTTCTTCTGCAGAAGCCGGACGCGGAAGGTTTTCCCCTACAGTGTTAGGGAAATAACTTGTTTTACCTTTATTTATCTCCATACGGTGGTATCCTTCCCTTTGATTATTGGCAATTGGTGCCAGCGGGCGGTTAATTGGAATTTCATGGAAATTAGGGCCGCCCAGACGGATTAGTTGAGTGTCGATATATGAGAAAAGGCGCCCCTGAAGGAGCGGATCGTTGGAGAAATCTATCCCTTGAACCACATTTCCCGGGCAGAATGCAACCTGCTCGGTTTCTGCAAAGAAATTGTCAGGATTGCGGTTAAGTGTCATTTTCCCTATCCATTTGACAGGTACATCTTCTTCCGGCCAAACCTTTGTAGGATCAAGAATGTCAAAGTCAAACTTAAATTCATCCTCCTCTTCAAGAATCTGCACGCCAAACTCATATTCAGGATATTCCCCCACCTCGATTGCTTCCCAGAGGTCACGGCGGTTGAAATCCGGATCTTTTCCTGCTATTTTTTGAGTCTCATCCCACACAAGAGAGTGAATGCCAAGCAGAGGTCTCCAGTGAAACTTTACAAATCTCCCCTTACCTTTCGCATTAACGAAACGGAACGTGTTAACCCCAAAGCCCTGCATCATCCTGTAACTCCTTGGTATTGCCCGGTCCGACAGAGCCCACATCATCATATGTGCAGTCTCCGGGTGGCAAGAAACAAAATCCCAGAGCGTGTCGTGAGCTGTTGATGCCTGTGGAATCTGGTTGTCCTGTTCGGGTTTAACTGCATGAACAAAGTCCGGAAACTTGATAGCGTCCTGAATAAAAAAGATAGGGATATTGTTTCCAACCAGGTCATAATTACCATCTTCCGTATAGAATTTCACTGCAAAACCTCGGACATCCCTTACAGTATCTGCCGATCCCCTGAATCCCGCAACTGTCGAAAATCGCACAAAAACCGGGGTTTTTTTACCGGAATCTTGAAGGAATTTCGCACTCGTGTACTCAGTCATAGGCTTATAAACCTGAAAATACCCGTGCGCTCCGGAGCCGCGGGCATGGACAATCCTTTCAGGAATTCTTTCATGGTCAAAATGAGTTAGTTTTTCTCTGAAATGAAAATCTTCAAGCAGGGTTGGTCCCCTTTCTCCTGCCTTGAGTGAGATATCGGTATCGCTGACTCTAACACCCTGGTTTGTGGTTAGAAACTCCCGGTCAGGGTTTTCGCGAAACATTTCTAATTGCTCATCTTTACTTTTTTCATCGACTATCCTCTTTCTCCCCATATCTTAACCTTCCATTTTCAAATATCTCTTTCTATTTTATTTAGTTAATAATTTCGTTATAATAAAATATATATCATTTAAATTTAAATCCTGGATGTAAGTTGATATGCTTTTATGAAGAAAGGAGAGTAGTAGCATACTTCAATGTAAGTGCATTTTTACTTTAGTTTAGAGTTCCAGACACAATTAGGATACAGGCCGACCATGGGACTGGAGAATTTTTTAGCTTTTAAGCCGAGCTTTGAAACCAGCTTCAAAATTTGAGATTAGGTTTCAACTTACATTGAGAGCATTTAATGCGTTGCAACTCCCCAGTGCATACATAACTCCCCGTCCCTAAAATGAGTTATTATTATATGAGTATTCTTATAAAATATAATCCTTTTAGAAAAAAATTGCTTGGAGGAATTAAACAAGAAAGAGGAACTTATACGAAATGAAGGAGAAAGAGAAGTCATTGGTAAGGGTAAAGATGAAGGATAACGGAAAAATTAGATCAGATTGCGATCGAAAAATCAAGGATTCTCAAGAAGTCTTTTGACACTATTTTCAATCCTTCCTCTGAATTCTCCGTTTCTGATTTTCCCCCAGGCTTCAGGAAATGTATCGAGTAGCATTTGAAGTTCTTCTTCTTTGTATTTGCAATATGCTGCTACTCCTTCCATGCCCTCGGAGAAACTTCCTTTTAAACCTTCTTTTTCAGAAGGTCTTCCGTTTTCAACTGAGCCCCATTCTCCGGTTCTCAAGAAGGAATTTAGCAGGTCAACTGCAATCATAGAATCATGCAGATTTCCCAGGTGATCCTGAAGATTTTTCAGTTCCTTAATCATGATTTTAGCGTCATCTCCAAGTACACTTTCAAAGAATTCAAGGGTATAACGCAGACCCTTGGCCGCAATCCTGAGCCTGTGCAAGCGGTCTGTTGGAAGGTAAAATCCTTTTACCCACTCGGAGTAAGCATAAACGTCCGCTAAACGTGCATAAAGTATCGATGGAAGCACGTCCATTATCCTGTGAGGTAAAGCATCGCATTTTTTATTGGTCGTCTGAAGAACCAGGTTCTCGGGAGAAGCAAGAATATCCGCGAAATCTTTCTTAAAACGACTATATTTTTCGCTTTCAAGGTAATCAATTAGACTTCTCCTGGCTTTTTCTCTCTCCTCTGAAAGTGCAGCAAAAAGCGGATCCAGATCATATTCGTGCTCTGGAGGTAAAGTTTTTAAATATAGTTCCGCTTTTTCCCCGAAAACGTCCAGATCTCTGACTTCTCCAAGTGCTCTAAGTGTTCTTTTAAGACCTTCCAGACAAGGTTCAAGCTCTCGAGAATCAAGGTAAGCCTCAAATACCTTTGCTGCTGCCCTCATCCTGCGGACTGCAACGCGCATGTCGTGAACGGCCTCGATATCTTCTCCTTCGATGGTTCCTTTTTCATGGGAAAGCATACAGGAGAATTGCGAGAAAAGTATGTGGCAACCAAACAAACCTATGGAATCAATTGGTTCTACAGTTAACTTTCCTGTCGGTTTGCACCTACTTTTATCAGGTTTTTTCTCACTCCTGATTTCTTTCCTTGTTCTCAATTCGCTTTCATTCCGGGTTTCATCCTCAAGGACTTCCGTAAACAGAAGTTCCCTTCCAAAAAGGGATTTCCAGAACTCGCTTTTACCCTCAGCTTTTTTTGTAACCTTTTCAAGCTCAACTCCTATTACTTCTATCTCAAGGACGTCCCCTATCTGTCTGATCATCCCCGGTCTGGCTTCAAATGAATATTCAAAAAGATTTACAATGCGCAGTAGAGCTGCAAGCATAAGAGCTTTGTTCTGGAAACCTGGGAGCAGCATCGTATCTGAGTTTTTCAGGGTTGAAATGAACTTTTTCTCAGTTACACATGGGTCCTGCAGTTTCAGGATAAGTGAAAGCACCAGCATCTCATGGATTTTTAGTCCTTTTATGGGATGCGTCAGGAGAATTTCCCTACTCATAAAGTTTTTCTCTCCCGGAAAAGCTAAATTCCCTATGTCCTTCAGGAAAGCTGCAAAACCGAGCAGTTTTTTCTCCTCTTCTCCCATTCCATGGCAGATAAATAGTCCATCAAAAAGAATGAAAGCATTTTCTCTGGTTTTTTCTGCCCTGAGTTTATCTGCTCCGTAATATTCGAGAAGACTTTCCGTTTCCCATTCTTTAAAATCTGTGACTTTTTCCTCGTTTTCCGTTTTTTTGTCTTTTTCCGGAGCAAAGCGTGGGAACCGGAGATGAAACTTACGGTCTTTTCCTTCATTAATTGTAAAAGGAAAAATAGAGAGCCTTTCTTTCTCAAACTTAAAGCGTAGATTTTCTATCTCAGTCAACATCCCCGGAAGGAGACTCAATTCGTCACTGGTATGACCTTCATCAAAAGCTAAAAGAATTTTGGCCTGCTTTCCATATACGTCCTTCTGATCTGCAAGTTGGGTACAATAGGCTCTCTCTTTGAGGCTCAGGAATGTCTTTTCAGAAATACTTTCCATGAAAAGGAAAGCTCTTTCAAATTTTGAATAAATACTTTCTGTCAGATTGTAATGTTTGAGCAGGAAATCCCGGATATTCTTCAGATCTTCAAGAGTTCCTTCGTCTTTAAGTTCCACTTCGAATTCGTCATAGCGCTTCTCTCGCCCCCCATTTTTCAGATTCACCCTGTCAAGATACGTTTCGGCTACAACCATTTCTCCGGATTTGACCTGGCGAATTATCCTTTTCTGTTTGAGAGACAGGAAGGGCAGAAGGTCAAGTCCTACAGTAAATTCAAAGATTATGTTTCGGATACGGAAATCCGGGCATTCGAGTACGGATAGCCCTTCCGGCAGGAAGCTGACATACTCCTCTCTTCTGTGAGTTCCATCTTCGAAGCCTCCAAGGCTTTTAATGGTCACCCAGGTACCATTCTCACCCTCAGTCTTTCTCACCCGCAGGTAATATCCAGCCGCCATGAAAGCTTTGTTCTCAGTATCAAAAAAAATATCTTCATTTGATCGGATTTTTGCTGCAGAGAGAACATATGAAGCAAGCTCTGATGAGCTTTCAAGCGCTTGGAAATCTGTTTTATCGGCTACCAGAAACTTTGATTCTATTTCCATATTCCAATTCTCGCTTTGATGGCAAATTACTATTTACTTTTACTTTTATATATCTGTATATTAATCATTTATTAATCTGTATTAATTATTATATTAATTCCCTTCTTCCGACATCTTTTTAAGTTTCTTTAATATCTTGAACATAAAATGTTCCGAATACATTTTTCCTGATCGTTTACTCTTTTCTTAAAATATGATAGATTTGTTGCATTCGAGAGTAAATTTATAGTTTAATTCAAAAAAGCTTATATGAAGTAGAATGTATCTATTAAAAATATAAGAAGTAAAATAAATAATTTGTTAAATATTTAAAATGATGACTCCGTTTAAATAGTGAACTTAATTTAAAGCGTGGAACTTATTTGTTTAAAGCTTTATCCTGGCATCGTTCAAGCCAAGATCTTTCACCCATGCCTTTCAATATAATTAAATAACATACATATGGAGCAACTTCCCTTGAAAGATAATGATATTCTACTCTGGGATGAAACATTATTTAAAGACCTTTCCGTGCTTGAGCCCGATTATCTCCCGGAATATTTTCCCCACAGGGAGACACAATTGAATTCCCTTAAGTTCGCACTCAGACCGGCCCTGCGCGGAATGCGCCCTCTGAATTGTCTGCTGGTAGGCCCTCCCGGGACCGGAAAAACCAGTGCGGTTATGAAAGTGTTCAAAGAAGTCGAGTCCCATGCTCCAAATGTTGTTGCTGTTAAGGTCAATTGCCAGATTGATTCTACGCGCTTTGCAGTAATCTCAAGGATTTACAGAAAACTATTCGGAATTTCTCCCCCGAACTCAGGAATTGCGTTTCGCAAAATTTTCGAAACTGTTGTTAATTTCCTTGTCTCGTCAGAAAAGGTTCTGCTCGTTGCCCTGGACGATCTCAATTATCTTTGCTTTGAAGGACACGCCAATGAGGTAATGTACTCCCTGCTAAGGGATCATGAACAGTATCCGGGAGCAAAAGTTGGGGTAATCGGGATTGTGGATGATACGTCTGACCTCTATTGTATAGATTCCAGAGTTAATTCGGTTTTCCTGCCTGAAGAAATCTCTTTCCCCCGGTACGGCTCCGTAGAAATCCTGGATATCCTAAAGGACAGGGCAAAGTACGGCTTTTACCCGAAGGTAATTTCCGACGAATTGCTGGAACTTGTAGCCTCTCATGTAGAAAAGACAGGAGATCTCAGGGTTGGAATTGATCTTCTTAAACGCTCCGGCTTTAACGCCGAACGTAGAGGAAGCCGTACACTCGCCTCCGCAGACATAGAAAAAGCCTACGAGGCATCCAAACTTATTCACCTCTGCAGGAGCATAAGCCTGCTGTCAGATTCCGAAAAAAGCTTACTTGATTTAATAGCAAGAAAAGGAGAAATCCAGGCAGGTGAGCTCTATAAGTCCTTTCATGAGCTGACACAGCTTGGATATACCCGTTATTATGAAATTGTCAACCGGTTCCAGGCGCTTAACTATGTTGATGCGGATTTCACGGGTAAGGGACAGAGAGGTAGAACCCGAATTATTAAAATAAAGTATGAAGCTGAGGATATTCTTAAATGCCTTGAGAAGAGCTGAGTTAAGATTTTTAATAAGGCTGGCTAAAACACAGTACCTAAAAACACAAGGTTTAAGAAACTCAAAATAGATTCAAAAATTCAAATTATTTAGAAACTCAAATAGATTTCTTGTTTTAGGTCAGAAAAGCTTTTTTAGGTTAAATCTTCTCGAAAACTAAAAAGTTAAAAGCACAGTTTGGAAACTGCACTTTTTCCTGATTAGCCAAATTAATTTTTAACTTTTTTTGAATTACATCATTCCTGGAGGCATTCCGCCCATTCCTGGGGGCATTCCGCCCATTCCTGGCATTCCGCCCATTTCGGGGCCGGGGGCTGCACGGGTGGAAGCTATGATATCGTCAATTCTGAGGATCATAACTGCAGATTCGGTGGCTGCGTTGATGACCTGAGTCTTGACTCTGAGAGGCTCAACTACAAATGCCTCCCACATATCAACGACTTTGCCTTCGTAGACATTAAGTCCTGCTGTCTTTATCCCTTTCTCGTGCTGGGAGCGCAGTTCCATAAGCATGTCGATTGGGTCCAGTCCGGCATTTTCTGCAAGGGTTCTGGGAATGATTTCAAGGGCTTCAGCATAAGCCTTAACGGCAAGCTGTTCCCTGCCTTCGAGAGTTGCCGCATATTCCTGGAGCCTGAGTGAAACTTCGACTTCGGGAGAACCGCCGCCTGCAACGAGCTTTTCATCCTCTATTGCAACTGCAACTACACGGAGGGCATCTTCAAGAGCAGCGTTTATGCTTTCGACCACATGGTCGGTACCGCCGCGCAGCAGAATGGTTACAGCTTTCGGGTTGTCGCAGCCTGTGACAAAGATCATGTTGTCGCCGCCGACTTTTTTCTCTTCCACGAGCCCTGCATGTCCAAGATCGTCAAGAGTAACCTCATCAAGGTTGGTGATAAGTTTGCCGCCGGTTGCTCTTGCAAGCTTTTCCATATCACTCTTTTTAACCCTGCGTATAGCTATAATACCAGCCTTTGCAAGGAAATGCTGGGCAATATCTTCAACTCCCTTCTGGCAGAACACAACATTTGCACCGCTACCGACAACCTGCTGGACAATCTTCTTGAGCATAAGCTCTTCCTGATCGAGGAAGGACTGGAGCTGGTCTGGGGAAGTTATAGAGATCTCGGCATCTACCTCAGTGTCCTTGAGTTCGATTGCACTGTTAAGAAGCAGTATCTTTGCATCCTTAACCTTTTGAGGCATATTGGGGTGAATTCTTTCCTTATCAATAATCATTCCATTGATTAGTTCTGAATTCTCTACACTACCGCCCACTTTCTTAACAATATTGATATTTTCTTTATCAACAGTGTTCTTTCCATTTGTATCTGTGATACTTGTGACGGCATCAACTGCGATTTTGGAGAGAAGGGATTTGGCGGACTCTGCGCCTTTTCCGGTCATTGCGGTTTCGGCGATGCTGATCAGCAGGTCCCGATCGGATATTTCTACTTTCATTGCCAGGGAGTTAAGAACTTCAACGGCTTTTTCGGCTGCAAGCCTGTAACCTGCTGCAATAATTGTCGGGTGAATCTCCTGTTCAATCAAGTCTTCAGCTTTACTTAAGAGCTGACCTGCAACCACAGCTGCACTGGTAGTACCGTCTCCTACTTGTTCATCCTGAGTCTTCGCTACCTCTACTACCATCTTTGCTGCGGGGTGCTCGATATCCATTTCTCTTAGAATGGTTGCCCCGTCATTGGTAATGACAACGTCTCCCATGGAGTCCACGAGCATCTTGTCCATACCCTTGGGACCTAGTGTTGTTCTGACTGCTTCGGCTACTGCCTTTGCAGCCATTATGTTGTTACTCTGGGCATCTCTGCCTCTGGTTCGTTTACTTCCTTCTTTTAAAATGAAAATTGGCTGTCCTGCCATGATTTAATCCTCCATTAGTGTGAGTTTGGAATAGTCTGAACAAAATCGCTTTTTACATGTTTGTACTTCTATATAAACTCATCCCGTCTAAACCTCCCTGGATATGGGGGTTTTGGAAACCTGGATTCTCAAAGAAAAGATAAGATAAACTGGTTTTAGCAGTTTTTTTTAAATTTGATATCAGCAACATATATACCTGATTTAGAAAATTTCAACTTTCACTGTTGCGATAAGTAGCAATATGTTAAGTAGTAATATTACAGAATTTGCCAGAAGCTGGAAAGTCGTTCACAAGCTTATCGAGTTGTCCAGTTGATACCTCCTTGCCTGAGAGTCGGTTGCATGAAGGATGAAAACAAGAAAGTTTGTTAATTTTTGCACAAAGATTAGATTTATTTGGCAACGTTTATATGTGCTAAGGAAATTAAAATACGGATTGTTTTTTATTAAAAGCTTGATCTAATGATAAAATTCGCTCAACTTATCATGATATGCAGAGACATGGCATGGATATTATCAGTTCCAACCTGAAAACGATTTCACAAATTAAAGGAAGGTTCTTTTGATGAATTATTGGCAACCCGAATACGAAACAATGAAACCTGAAAAATTGAAAGAATTACAGCTTAAACGTCTGCAGCAGAGCTTAAAACTGGTATATGATAACGTTCCCTTTTACAAACAGAAGTTTAAAGAAGCAGGAATTACTCCCGAAGACATAAAGACCCTCGAAGATGTCCGCAAAGTGCCTTTTACAAGGAAAACAGACCTTCGGGACAACTTTCCTTTTGGGCTCTTTGCGTCCAAATTAGATGACATAGTACGCATTCACTCTTCTTCAGGTACTAGCGGGAAACCCACAGTTGTCGGATACACGGCAAAGGACATTGAGACCTGGTCGGATATGATTGCCCGGTGCCTTACAATGATAGGGCTTTCCAAAGCAGATGTTATCCAGAATTCCATGAACTACGGGCTCTTTACAGGTGGCCTTGGATTCCATCACGGCGTAGAAAGATTGGGGGCAATGATCGTGCCCGCAGCAACAGGAAATACAGCCAAGCAGCTTGAGATGATGATCGATTATGGGGTTACAGCAATCCACTGTACTCCTTCTTATGCCTTTTACATTGCCGAAACTGCAGAAGAGCTTGGCCTGGTAGATCAACTCAAATTGAAAGCAGCGGTCTTCGGAGGAGAACCCTGGTCGGAAAATACTCGGAAGCAGCTTGAAAAAAGGCTTAACATTAAAGCTTATGACTGCTATGGGCTTTCCGAAATGTTTGGCCCG
>JAUPKV010000371.1 GCA_030837265.1 Methanobacteriota archaeon | reverse complement strand
TTGCCCAGCCAGGTCAAAGGCGATGGGCTTAGGACCCATTTTCGTAGGAATTCGTGCGTTCGAATCGCACCCCTCGCATACTTTATTTAAAAGTTCTCACTTAAGACAATCTTCTAATTTTGCACATTTACATTTTGTAAGGTTTTATTAAGTAACAATTTTTTTCAAAATAGATATGATTATCTTATAGAGATACTTTTTCGACATGAGAAGGCTTATTTATATATTAAATAATTAAGTATTTATTTATATGATTAATATAATTGTTTAGATTGGGGGTGAATCATAAGCAACGGGAAGGTGAAAGGATATGAAAGCAAGTGCCAGTAGCGTGCAGGATATGTTGAGGGGAATGAAATTTCCAATGAGAAAAGAGCAAATTATAGAGCAAGCCAGAAAACAAAACGTTTCCAATGACATAATTGAACAAATAGAGATGATTCCTGATGAAGATTATAAGTCAGCTGACTCTCTTACGCGAGCGATAGCCCTAGCCAGCCAAAAAGTAGGTGGAGGCGGAGGGGGAAAAAGCCAGTCATTTGGTGGAACCGGACTTGGCGAAACTGAAGAATCCGGAGGAGGCGGCCCCTCATCGGGGGGAAGTAGCCAGGGTTTCGGAGGCAGAGGAGGAGAATAAATCCCTTATTTATGAATTGTTAATATTATAAATTTTCAGAATCTATGGGTATATAGTAAAAAACGCTTTAAAAAATGGTTTAATAATAAAAGAAGATTAGATTTACCCCTTATGTACCTAATAGCGAGTATTAAAGCTTGTTTACAGGGTTTAAAGTATTTATTTTATTCAAAACATTTATTTCTTCTAATAATTTTCAGGCTTTTATTAATACTCAATTCTCTTATATTCTTACTTAAACTAACCATCCTTACACAAATCTCCTTGAGGGTTAGATGCGCTTCTTTTTCTTGCAATATATCTATTGAAACCAGTATATTCAACAAGCTTCCCATTTTCAAGTACGGATATAGAACCATGCCCGCAGCAGATTACGCATTTTTTACCTTTTTCGGCGAGCTTTTCATCAATTTCGGAAATGAGAGAAGTAAGAGCATGTCGCTCTTCACGAGCAAGCTTGCTGTCGACATTCACAGATGTCATGAGATAGTCAGCCAGAACATTGTACTCCGTTCTATCAGGGCTCAAGCTTTTGAAATTTATTAATGCATCTTCCGGAAAGAGCAGACCTTCTTCCGGACAGAGATACAAGATTTCTCCGTGCATATGCCCTCCCAAGCCTGCAAGAGCTTCAAAATTCATGTTTCCGATTTTAAATCGGCCAATAATGGGAAACGCCCCTCTTTTTTCAATTGTTTCATCTGATTGAGAGAGTTCAGGGAAGAGTACCACATTTGAAGGTGGATTGAACCTGGAAAAAAGGTTAATTATTTTCGTATAGACTTCTTCGAGAATACAACCCTGGATGTTGGATCCGTACGCCCTGCTGGTTTCCCGCGTGATCAGGAGAGTTTCGCGGTTAAGGTAGGAAGGGACAGGAAAATAGCCTGCAGCTCCACAATGATCGGCATCGGCGTGAGTAATGTAGATTCTTTTAAGCCGACTTAAGTCCCCAAGCCCATAGTGCTGGAGCATATCCA
This sequence comes from Methanobacteriota archaeon, assembly GCA_030837265.1. The sequence goes on along the minus strand of JAUPKV010000371.1, from coordinate 5,054 downwards.
CAACATCCTGATAATAGATCCCATAACCTGTGTCGATCAGAACCCTTTCAGATGTAGTATCGAACAGATAGATATTTCCACCGCAGGGTGGCTGAAAACAGAAGAGCTCGATGCCTTCGCTTATTTTTATCCTCTGCACATCGGCAAAAAAATTCTCTCCGGTAGTCCGGTTTAGACAGTCCCCTACTTTCAGAATATTTCCGAAAACCTCAACAGGCTCTTTCTTCAGATTTGAGAGCTCCTGCGCAATATGGTTAATATCATGCAGGAACCTCATTAAAAAATCATCCTCAGCACTACCGATAAAAGCCCTTAATTTCTGAGCTAAACGGAGATAAAATACAGTATCATCAAGTTTCTCCCCGGTTGTATCATATTCCAGAATCTCAAGCCTGTAACCGGACTTGAGCTCGTTTAAAAGAGCATCTATAAGGCTGGTATCTTCGATGTTGAGACCCACTACAAGCCTTTCAGGATGCTGCCCGCGTTCATCAAAATCAAGGTAAGTGATATTTGCTCCAGCTGAAGTAATATAATTCAGGAAATCAAATAATGCACCCGGACAGTTCGGCAGGTAAACATGGAATTTCAGAAAAGCTATGGGATGCAGGGAAGTTTGCAAATAGCCTATCCTGTCCAGCTCCTCGCGAATTTTACCATACGCCTCCGGAACAGCAGTCACTTCAAAAAAAACGATATATCTATCGAGCCTGCGGTCATACTGAATCCTGTTAATGTTTCCTTCGTACCGCTTAATTATCTCGGCTGCCGTATGCAGTGCTCCAGGGCTGTCAGGCATGCAGGCAATAAAAGAGAACTGTTCCATTTTAGGTCTCCAGCAAGCTACTAGTTTTCAACTCAAATGATTTAAATTAGATATAGTTTTTTTAATTAGACATTTTTAATAACTTAAATAAAATCTTTTTCCCTAGCTTTCCTGCAAATATAATTGTCAAGATGAAAAAGTTAGATTCAAAGCTCAAGCACAAAGCTCGAAAGCTTGAGAGCCTTAAAAGCTTCAATGATCTCCGGAATTGGATTCTTTTCCCTGTAAAACAGATGAGAACTGCACGTACAGTCTGTACACCCAAAGCCCAAAGCCGAATCTCCCCCAATCCCGCTGGCAAGTGAACATTCGAGTTTAGCTGAAGTAGTTGCGCAAATGACTGAAACCAGCCTGAAAGAAGGATCCAGGTTAATATAATCCACATGCCATCCGGGCTTTTTATCTTTATTCCTGGAAAGGTTAATATGCCTGACGACTCTTTTCAGGCCCCCTGGCCCAAGAGCCGAACCAACGTATACATGGAAACCTGCAGGAAAAGAAAATTCCCTCTTTTTCCCAATATTTAGCTTACAAGCTTTATTTTCAAAGATTAAGCAGTAAATGCCCTTTTCGGATAAATCCATTTTAAAACCTTATCCCCTGTCTACTAACATCTTCTACTACCCCTGTCTACTAACCCCTGTCCACTACCTCCTATCTACTACCTCCTATCTACCACCTCCTATCTACTACCCCCTATCTACTTATATGCTTAGACCAAAAAATACTTCTCAAGCAGAGGCACAACTATTTCCTCAAGCTTTTCCTTTTCCTTCAGGTCTTCTATCCAGGAAACAGGTATGGCCTCAATTCCCAGCTTCGCTCCAATTATACCTCCTGCAACGCTGCCCACAGAATCCGAGTCTCCGGTAATATTTACTGCAGTTTGCACAGCTTTTTTATAGTCATTCGGATAACGCAAGAGGCAGAAATACGCCAGAGCAAACGTTTCATCCGCATACCAGCCCTGTCCAAGTTCTTTTAAAGCATCTTCATCTGACAGGCCAGAATGAGCTATTTCGTAAGATTTTTTCAAAGCATTGGTGAATTCCTGAGAGAATCCTTCAGTTATTTTAAGAAGAGATCCGTACATCTCCTCAGGTTCCACGTCGTCAAGAGCCAGTTTCACTGCATATGCCCCTGCAATGGAAGCAGCGTCCGAAACCGGATGCAAGTGAGTAATTCTGCCCGAAAGCAGGGCAGATTGAACCAATTTATCAGAATTATTCCGATAAAGAAAACCCAGGATTCCAATTCGCATAAGGCTTCCGCATGTTTTTGATACAATCCCTGACTCTCTCCAGTTAATTCCTTCTTTAAGCCTCAGGGCTGCACCTCTGGAAGTGGGTCCTGCTCCGAGGTCAGGCTCGTCAAGCCAGAGCACAAGTTCCTTTGCAATAAAGTCCATAAGCTTGGGAGGTTCAAGTTCCGCTCCCTGAAGCAAGCCTCTTGCAATTACGAGCATTAACTGAGTATCGTCAGTCCAGAGAGAATCAGGCGGGACTTCAAGAATCCCCTTCCCCCCAAACTTTTCCTTAATCTGCTCAAGGGTTAAATGTTCCACAGGACGCCCCAAGGCATCTCCGCAGGCGGTGCCGAAGAGGTAACCGCGAAGCTTTTTTTCGATATCATCAGTTTTAGAGTGCATAATAATCATTATTTTCGTTCTGCAATTAATCCCTTTCAGGTTAATACTTTCATCCAGGGAACATAAACAGTATGTACATCGGAACAAAAAAGAGAAGATATTGGATAAATAGAAAGGGTCAACATCAAAATAAGGTGGAAATTTGTCCTTAAAGAAAGTGTGGAACATGTGTCTATTTAGCAGTCGCAAACGAGCTTTTAATTTCTGTTGCGCGTTTTACACTTTTATTAATAAGCATCTTTGTGATGGGCTAATTTCACTAATGTCACAATTTGCGTCTTTTCGTCAACAGAAAAACATAGTACAAAGTTAGAATCAATGTGTACTCGCTTGTATTTATTTAGAGGATAATTCAGATTTTTGTAATGCTGAGGATTGATGCAAATTTCATCAGCTTTCTTGAAAATTGCCTCAAGCAATGCATGATTTTTCTTGTTTAACTTTCTCAGCTCTTTTGAAAGTTTTCCTTTGATCAATAATTTGTACAAGCTTATTCATCCTCATCAGGCAAGCTTTTGATATATGCTTTTAATTCATCGGCATTTTTGAATGGTCCAATTACTTCATCATTCTCAGAATCCAGCATTTCCTTTATGAACTCAGGACTGTAGCGAGGCTCAAGTATTTTCTCCTCATATTGAGCTACAACTAAGTCGAGAGCGGCACTTTTATCCTTTAGACTATATTTGGCTTTAACAATATTCAGAACATGATTAGTTCTGTCTGAAATTTTTACTCTGGCTTGTATCATGTACATTCCTTATGCACATTATATGCACATGTCAGATATAAAACTATCTTATCAAAGAGATTATGTCAACTGCATCATATTCAATGGGTGCTGTGAAGTTTGAGGGGATTAATAGTTTACAGGTTAGACGGTATCTTGAAAAAAACCATGTTCAAGTTATGCTCCCCGCAGTGCACCTTTTGCAATTACAAGCATCAACTGGGTATCATCAGTCCAGAGGGAATCAGGCGGGATTTCAAGAATCCCCTTCTCCCCATACTTTTTTTAATCTGCTCAAGAGTAAGATGTTCTACAGGACGCTCCAGGGCATCTCCGCAGGCGGTGCCGAAGAGGTAGCCGCGAAGTCTCTGTTCACTGTCATCGAATTTAGAGTACATATCTACCATATCTGGCTTTCAGCAATTAATTCTTTCAGGTGATACTCTCATCCTGGAAATATAAACAATATGTACATCGGTCTAGCATAGCCGCGTAATTCGCTGCTTATCTACATTGGAACGGCGGACCGGCCTGCAGAAATCCGAATTAACTGGCATGGCATCTTTCTGGCATGGCATATTGGCCCCTATATGCCATAGCGAGCCTATCTGCCACATGCCGAAGGCTATTAATGAGGATTTACTGCGTATGACGACCAGCAACGCCTAATAGAAAAGAATATAGGCCTTGCCATAAACCTTCAGATCTCAAAGAAGTTACTTTTTTAAAGTTTACTATTGGGGCTTACTTTTGAAGCCTCATTAAATGGAAATTTATTGCACAATGATGAGTTTAAGACCTCGTTCAGAAGATTTTTATGATATAATGGCAATCCTGGAATAATCAACCTACATTCGGCAGCAACCAAATTATAACATCTAAATGTCTTTGATTGTTATTTTGCGATTTTTTAAAAAAGTAGTTTGGTCTATCAAGCCTACATGGATGAAAAATTTATAGTTCTTCGAGCTGGATAAAATTCTTATTTTCATAGTCCTGACAGTGTATCAATTCCATGAACAGCAACCATATGATTAAAAGCTCAATTATCATACCAAAAAATCTCACCCGGAACTAAGTTTGCACTTTTATTATATTCTCCTTAACAATCATCACAATTCAGCCCTCGACCTCAAATTGAGGCAAAAGAGAATGTTGTTAACTCTATGCGGAAATTAATTCATACCGAACTTTTATACAAGCAAATTAATACCTGCATAAACATCTAAAGTGAGTAGAAATATGGAGATTACAACACAAGACGATCCCATTGCTGCTAAAGTTCTGGGAACAACTAAAGGCAAACAAGACGGGAAAGAATTCACAATACAAGATAAGGCACTCATCTTCATACGTAATTTTATAGCAGGTTTAGGTCTTATATGTGCAGGATATTATATTAATTCTCATTATTCAAATCCGTATTATGCTTTTGCTTTCATGATAGTAATTGTAATCCTATATGCTTTATGTGAAGTACTGCTTTCATGGATTGCTTTTGCGTCCAAAGCTGGTGAAGAGCTGAAGAAAGAACCTGAGATAAAATAGTAAGAAAGCTACTTTGATTATTTTCTTAAACTGAAAGTATTCTAAACTGACTTACGACCACACATTAAATTATTATTTATATTTTTCATACTAATTTTGATAGATGCCTGGTAGCTTTTGCAGACTTGAGGGCGCAAGATATCCTTCGGAGAGACCGGCGCCGCGCGTCTACATGTGTCCGGAGACTTATTGAACAAAATTATATGTTTTTATTGTGTTAAAAACGGTGACCTGCTGCAGGCATGCAGATCTCTATAGTTTATAATCTCTATAGTTTATAATCTCTATAATTTATAAATAGA
>JAUPKV010000005.1 GCA_030837265.1 Methanobacteriota archaeon | reverse complement strand
TATTCTGTTAGAAAAACATCTGGAGTTATTAGCAAATAACGTATGTGGAATAGCAAGACCAGATTGAATATCAATACCTCACTTTCTGTTTTCAATTAGAAAGAAGAATTAGAGTTTATTTTTATTTTCTAAAATCTTTTGCTGCTGGGACTTATCTTATAGATAATTCTATTGATAGGAAGTAACCCGAGTATTACTCAGTAATTACCAGTTCAAGCAAAAGTTTCGTGGCAAATTCTTTTTTAAAATCCTTCTTAAAAAACGGCTTACCTTTAAGGTAATTATATAATGGTCGCCTCTGTTGCAGGAGGCGGTTCAAAAAATTGATAAAGGTTAACGTAATAACATTGGAAAAAGTGAAAGTCTTATTTGACTGGTTTGGGAACGATAATTATTAGTTCCAGTAAAAATAAGACCTGGACCACATCTCCATCTTATTAAGTAAAATCTAAGAATTTAATAGAAAACTTTTATCCTGCTTCTTTGACCTTATTCCGTAGTCTTGCCGTCGAATTCCGCTTCATTGGCTTCGGCTTCTGCCTTTGTGGCGCGCACTATTTGATCCTTGTGATGTGCAGGCGAATAGATAGTATAGAGTTTCAGTTCTTCAGTTTCCGAGATGTTGATTATATTATGCTGCGCCCCGGCCGGCACAACCACTGCAACCCCGTCTCCTACTTCATATTCGTTGCCGTCAATTATGCACTTCCCCTCTCCTGACTCAAAGCGGAAAAACTGATCGTTTTCTTCATGTACTTCCATCCCGATTTCTTCTTTGGGTTTGAGGCTCATAAGTACCAGTTGGCTGTGCTTTGAGGTATAGAGTACCTTGCGATAATTTCCATTTTCCAAAGTGGCTGATTCGATATTAATACAAAACCCTTTCATGTGGTTTTAATTATGGTTAATTGTATATGAAATTATTCGGATGAAAGATTCCCAAAAAAAGGGATAATCATTTTATTTGATTTTTTGTTTTTTTGCTTATGGATGAAGGAAAGCGACAATAACAATTATTCCATATGTCCCCAGAAGCTGTAATCCTTCAAACCAGTTACTTTTGCCGTCTTCTATGATGGAATTGACCACAAAGATCGCAGAAACAATGGATGCAAGTTCGAAGGTGGTGAAAATAAGATTCATCGGAGTCTCAAAGAAATAACTTGTAAATACCAGGACTGGCACGACAAACATAGCTATTTGAGTTGTCGAGCCGACTGCGATCTGGAGCGCAAGATCCATCCGGCCCTTGATAGCGATTGTGATTGCAGAGACATGCTCTGCGGCATTCCCGATAATTGCTACGAAAATCATACCTATGAAAAGTTCCGTCCAGCCGAGGCTTTCAGCCAGCGGTTCTATGGAGCCGACCAGAATTTCACTCATAACAGCAACCGCAATAGTTGCTGTGAGCAGAACTGCAATAGATTTTCTGACACTCCACCTGGCAGTACATTCTGCCGTATCAGCAGTATATAAATGCTTGTGGGTGTAAAGCGAGAAAAGCAGGCTTGCAAGATACGACCCCGCCATAATGACCGAAACTGCGATACTCAAGGTCTCAATTACTGCGGCTGAAGGGTTTTCAGAAGTCAAAACGAAAGCTGCCGGCATGACAATAGCTGCAGTTGCAAGTAACAGAGTGGAGGCGCTTGTCTTTGCTGCTGTCGTATTAAATTCCTGTTGATCTTTTCCAAGACCTCCAAAGAAAAATGCCATGCCCAAAATCAAAAGCAGGTTTCCAATGATGGCTCCCGTAATGGATGCCTTTACCATTTCAGTAAGTCCTGCTTGCAGGGCAAAAAAGCTTATGATTAATTCTGTTGCGTTCCCAAAAGTGGCATTTAATAACCCGCCCAACGCCGGACCAGTATATGCCGAAATCTCCTCTGTCGATTCACCGATAAATTTCGCAAGTGGTATAATCGCAAGCGAGGCCAAAATAAAAATTGTTATGGGCGAAGAGTGCATGTACTCTGCCAGCAGACTCACCGGTACAAAGATAAGAAGGGCTTTGAAAACATATCCCAATATTTTTGTTTTTTCCATTTTACGAATCTCCTCTGTCACTTAGCGAAGTGTACCAAAGACAACTTCGAATACCAGCCTTTTGCTGCACTTGCAAAAGCACCTGGGAGTTATGTGTACGACTTACTTAGAGAGTAATGGGTTTAACTTCCTTATTTAAATTCCTGCCCCTGAATGCAGAAAAGATGCAGGATTAAATTTTTTCCCGATTTTGCAACACTTTATATATTATAGCTTCAGTATAACAATGTTATGTTACGATTATCGAGGTTGAATGTATGGATGAAAACCTGATATCTAAAAAGGAATTGCTTGAAATTACCGGGATCTCTTATGGTGCTCTATATCGGTGGAAGCGTAAGAACCTGATACCTGAAGAATGGTTCATAAAAAAATCCACTTTCACCGGACAGGAAACATTTTTTCCCAGGACTAAGATCCTTGATAGGATTGCTAAGATCCAGAGCATGAAAGAAGATCTTTCACTGGACGACATGGCGGGGATATTCTCTCCGAATCTGGAAGCAATGCATCTGTCAAAAGATGAGATGGTCGAGCGCAGTGTAGTTAATAAGTCGACGATGGACTTCTTAACCGGATTATATGGCAACATCGAGATGTTTTCTTTCGAGAAAATTTTGTATGCCCGCATTTTGAATAAGGCATTACAATCCGGAAGTATCAGCCTGGAGGAAGGCCGGCTTTTGCTGGAGACCCTGGAAGAGCATTATAAAAAATATGAGGGCCGGACTTGCGAGCTTATTTTCTTAAGAAAAATGGGCATATCGAGCTGTTTTTTAATTTCGAGCCCCTGTGAGTTTTATTTCGAGACTGGGACTAGTATTGTATTTAACATCAATATAGCAAACTGTATAGAAGAACTAAAAATCAACTTTAGCTAACGGAGGGTAGATCATGAGCACGGAGCTTCGTAAGGATATAAAATATACAGGAAGAATTACCTCACCCGGGGGAGTTTATAAGCGCGTACACTTCCAGGGAGATATGACAATAGACGGCGACCTCGATTGTCTGGAAATAAAGGTAAACGGCGTATTAAACGAAATCGGCAGCCTGAAAGCAAATACTGGTGAGATAAATGGTTCTGCTGCTGTTAAAGGCAACCTGGAGTCTGAATACATAAACGTTAATGGTGAGTTAAAGGTTGATGGGAACATGTCCGTAGACAAGATAAAGTCAAATGGTAGATTGATTGTCAAAGGCAATGTTTTTTCCGAGGAACTGGAAATCAATGGCGAATTTAAAGTCAGCAGCAAATGCGAAGCTGAGGCCATTATCCTCAAAGGAGCCTTTAACATTAATGAGACATTGAACGTAGAAGACGTTAATATCAAGCTGTACGGGCCTTCGGAAGCAAAAGAGATAGGCGGGAGTAAAATTCATATTCAGAAAGGGGGAGGAGACAACAAAATAATGCAAATCCTGGCTGCTATTTTCAATCCGCTTAATCTCTATAAAGCCCATCTCAAAGTGAATACAATCGAGGGAGATGATATCTACCTGGAACATACGGCGGCTAACGTAGTACGTGGAGATTCCGTTGACATCGGAGACGGTTGCGAGATCGATCTTGTTGAATACAGGACGGATTTCAAGAAATCCCCTGGAGCTAGCGTCCTTAAACATGTTAAAGTCTGATCGTGCCGATAGCCGTAAAAAGGTCTTCAGTGACATAAAAAGGTACAATCCTTTTCGGATGGATCTAATTCAAAAGAAAACATATGGGGGAAAAGTAATGAATAAAAAGGCTAATATTTTGCTGGCAGTAGGAGTATTAGCGCTTATTATAGGTGTGCTCCTGAATATTATCAGAGACCCACTTGTGTGGGGTACAGGTATTGTAATCTTGTTATTTACGACACTACTTTTCAGATTAGATCCTTTAAAAGCCTCTCCAAAAGATAAATAGCCATAAAAAAAATTATACTCAGAATTGACCGGATAAAAGCAATATGGTAAAGCCCTGGGAGATTTCCACTATGGCAATTCTCGAGGTCGGACATCCCGAGATAAAAAGTAAAATAATCCCTCGTCTCAAACCTCTCCTTTCATTTAATAGGCAGTCGGTTAGTTAACGCCAGAAAAATAGCGAGTGTCAGAAAATAGATGTATTGGATAAATAGATGGGTATTAATATTAAATTGATGAAATGTGAGCACCAATAATACCTTAAATTGATCGATTGCCATGGCTGATAGACAAGATTCTCATATGAAGTACGCAAATATTGCCGGAGCACTTTTATTCTGTGCAGGTGTGCTGGCTTTTCTCGGAATAATCACGGCTGAAACCCTTTATCCAGGATATAGCACGTCGCAGAACATGATTAGTGACCTGGGCGCAACCGAGCCGCCCAACAGCGTCATTATTCAACCTTCTTCAAGCATTTTCAGCGCTTCAATGGCCGTTTGCGGCCTCTTTATCATAATTTCTTCTTATCTGGTTCACAATACTTTCAGAATGAAAGAGGTCACTTTTCCTCTGTGTCTCTTTGGCGTCGGAGTCCTGGGTGTAGGCATTTTCAACGGAAGCTACGGAGCCATCCATGGAATTTTCGCACTTTTAACCTTTATTATGGGAGGTTTGGCTGCAATTGCAAGTTCCAGAGTAGTAAAACTGCCTTTAAACTATTTTTCGGTCGTTCTCGGAGGTATTGCTCTGCTGGATTTGTTTCTTTACTATTTTCTGGAAAACTCAAGCCCTTTTGCAACTTTCGGCATCGGTGGGCTTGAAAGGTGGATTGCTTATCCGATCCTACTCTGGATAATAGGTTTCGGAGGGTATCTGATGGGGCATTCGCAGGCGTAAGTACAAAGATATCGCGCACCACACGAAAGGAAAAAAACGAATCTAAAGAGTGTTTATCTGAAGAATTTATGTGCTTATCTGAAGAGTTTTATATGCCTATCTGAGGAATATTATTATCCTGAAGATTCTTTTTTTAAGGCAGCATGGCCCCAAGAAAACTTCTATATGGATGGACATCATAAGTGAAGATTCCCGCTTTT
>JAUPKV010000370.1 GCA_030837265.1 Methanobacteriota archaeon | reverse complement strand
GCACCTTGAAATCCGGAGACAGTGCAGTTGCAACCTTTAACCTGGCTGTGGACAAAGCTGCAACCCCAAAACCATATTCTTTAGACAGCGAGATACTCTATAAGGATAAGGAAGGGCATAACCAGATCTCTGACAGCATTAAGATCAATACGCAAGTTCTGGCTGCTGCAAAGAGTAAGCTCCCAGGATTTGAACTTGGATCTGGTGTTGCATTTGTAACCCTTGCTGCCTGTTTCATAATGATAAGAAAGAAGAAACAGGACTGAAATGTAGCCTTTTTTACAAAGGCTACAGCCTTTTTTTTCGTTGAAACAACCAAACTAATCTTTTCTGTCATATCGGTACTTTCTGAATAAAGCAAATGGAGAACACTACATGGCGAGTGATTTTTTTCGAAGTATAGTGATTGCAACAGATGGATCTGAGAATACCTGGAAAGCCATTTCTTACGGTATTAAGATTGCAAAACTTAGCGGAGCCACTGTTCACGCTCTTTACGTAATGGATACATCTTCTGTTTCTCAAAGCTGGACTGCCGGCAAGGAAATAATATACGAAATCCTGAAAAAGGAGGGGCAGAAGGCGACTTCTAAAGTTAAAGAATGTGGGGAAGCCTCAGATGTAGAAGTAAAAGAGGTCATTTTGGAAGGTCACCCAAGTAGGGAGATTATCGATTTCGCCGAAGATAATGAAATCGACCTGATAGTAATGGGTACTCTTGGTAAAACCGGCCTCGATAAGTTTCTAATGGGAAGCGTTGCAGAAAATGTAGTAAGAAACTCAAAAGTCCCGGTCATGATAGTCCGGGGTGAAGGGCAAAGCTGAAACTTTCGATTGTTTTATCCCAAATCTTTTTTTCTTTTTTATGAGCTAATCCCGAAACTAATTTTATCTCACATTAATAAGAATCAGAACCATTTTTCACGGTTTGGAAATCATTGGTCATTGGGATTTGAGATCCTGATGCAATTTTGAGTTTTGAGCAGATCTCAGTAATAAGAGCTTATCCGAAAAACGTTGTGACCAGCTAAAATTTTTACACTGGTATGTGTACTATCGGAATAGACACCGGATATGAGCTTATTATAACTGTTCAACATGCCATTATTGTCTTTTCGAAAAGCCAAACACAGGCTTTAGCCTCATTTTCGATAACTCGTGCATTTCAAAGTTTAAATCATTCGAGCAATTGACTGAGGATTATTTGAGGAAACATGTTACCTTTAAGGTGACAGTAACATTTAAATCAATTTTTGTCTATATATGTCAGCAGATCCATGCCTTTAAAAACTAATTGCACCGTAGAAAACTGATAAAATATATATTTATAGATCTTGAACTGCGGGCTTCCAACCCAGAGAGAGAAATGCAGGCTGAGTGTATACATCAAAGTACCATGCACACTTAAAGTACCTATCGAACTTCAGGCTAAAAACTATGAGAGGACTGAGAGGAATCAATTATTAAAAAATCTTTTGAAAAACTTGGATTCTTTATTCAGAATAACCGTTTTTCCGTACTCATGATGGCTTTCCTGTTCATAATCATATCAACGCAGGGAGCTCAGCTAATCGAAATGAAATCAGGAACTGACACCTTTGTCGGAAAAGATTCTCCTCTCTACCAGGACTACGATCACCTTTATCAAAAAATTTTCATGACACAGTCTATTGTGGTGATGGTAGAGGGTAATGATGTGAAGAGTGCTTCCCTGATGAAAGCTGTGGATAGATTAGAACATCAGCTTCAGGCAACGAACGGGGTTATTGAAACAACAAGCCCTGCTTCCCTTATCAAAACGGTCAACTACCAGATGACAGGCAGGTCAGAGATTCCGGATACCGATGAGGAAATAAAGGCCATCATTGATGGAAACCCTGCTATTTTCGGCCAGATCATTCCTGACAATACTCATATGCTTATCTCTGTAGTTATGGCCGGCTCAGCCAGTGACACAATGCAGCAAGATCTCGTTACAGCTACCGAGGATGCTGTCTCTTTTGCGGAACTCCCTCCTTCTTACAACATTATTGTTACAGGTGACCCGGCATTCAGTATTAATATGAATTACGAAATGAACTCCAGCATGGGTATACTCCTTGGGCTGTCCGCTGTCCTCATGGTTATCGTACTCCTTGTATTTTTCAGGCATGTCCGCTGGTGTCTTCTTCCTCTTCCGGTAGTTTTCCTCGGGATTATTTACACTTTCGGGGCAATGGGTTATGTTAAAATTCCGATGTCCATGGTTACTATGTCTGCTTTCCCTATTCTCATTGGCGTAGGGATCGATTATGCCATCCAGTTCCATAACAGACTCGAAGAAGAACTGCGGGAAAAAGGGAATAAAAGAAGAGCGGTTATAGAAACCGTAAAGCACACAGGTCCCGCCGTCCTGATAGCTCTGGTAATGACAGCGCTGGGCTTTTTCTCCCTGTTTACATCCTCAGTGCCAATGATCCAGGACTTTGGAAAATTGCTCCTGATAGGCATTATTATGTGCTACTTCTCAGCCATTTTCGTAGGAGTCGCAACGATTTCGATATTTGATAAATACTCGGATAAAAACCCTTTGAGGAAAGCAGTACAGAAGATAAAACTTACAGTAAAGCCTGTAGGCCCGGAGAAAAAGTTAAAACCGGAAGATACGGTTGTAAAAGAACGCAGAGTAGAAAAATCAATGCGGAAACTCACGGATCTAACCATCAAATACGATATTATTGTACTGGGAGTCGCAACTTTGCTCTGTTTTGGCGGCCTCTACCTGGACCAGTCCGTGCCTGTCCAGACTGATGTTACGGAGTTTGTGCCTCAGGATATGCCTGCCCTTGTGGATCTCGTACATATGGGGAGCGTCATGGGTGGAAGTGATGAATTAAACCTTATTATCAAGGTAAAGGATACAGCCAACCCCGATGTCCTGAAATGGATTGACCGTTTTTCCGAACACGAGGTAGAGGTTAATAGTCACATCTACAGAGCTTCAAGTATCGTACCTCTCGTAAAGGAAAAAAACGGAGGTGTAATTCCTGACACCAGTCAGGAGATAGAAGCTATTTATGCCGATATCCCGGAGGCACAGAAAAACCGCTACATGTACGGAAAAAATATGCTTCTTCTGAACTTCAATATAGGAAATGCGGTTTCAGACCTAAAGGTAGCGGGCATTAAAGAACTCTCAAGTGTCGTCAAGCAAGATCTGCAGTGGATGCCCGCTCCTCCGGGTGCTACAGTTACAGTCACCGGAAACTCGATCGTTTTTACAGAGGTTCTTACAGCTCTTACCAGCGGAAGGGTAGAAATGACTTTTCTCGGCCTTATACTCGTGCTTATAGGGCTTTACCTTGTTTACAGAGACTGGCTGAAAGCAGTAGTCCCTGTAATCCCAATGTTAATAGTTATCGGCTGGTCAGGGGGGGTCATGAGCTACCTGAACATTGCTTATACTCCTCTGACAGCGACTCTGGGTGCTCTGATCCTGGGAGTAGGTTCCGAGTATGCTATCCTCATGATGGAACGTTACTTTGAAGAAAAGGATAAGGGAGCAAGCCCTATGGAAGCGATCCATATGACCAGTTCCAAAATAGGGAGTGCAATTGTTGCTTCAGGAGCCACCACAGTATTCGGTTTTGCAGCCCTGATAGCTTCTCCATTCCCGATGATTGCAGACTTTGGTACAGTTACCGTTATCGATATCTTACTTGCTCTCCTGGCAAGCTTTGTAGTTTTCCCGCCGCTTATGGTCTTGCTTGACGTCCGGAGAGAGAAGAAGAAAGGAGCAATCACGGCAGAGAATGAGACCGAGACAAAAAAACATATTCAGGGGGCTGAGATATGATTCAGATACCCGTAGAAAAATCAAAGTCGGAAACTATTAAAAAAATTGTAAAGACGAAAATTGTTACGTTTGCGTTAATTATCTCAATATTATCACTGACTGCGCTTCCTGCTCTCGGTGAAGACGACGAAACAAACTTCCTTATTCCTGGCCGTGGGTACACTGTGGACTATTACAGGAGTCACGGGGAACCAGTTATGCAGGCCTCAATTACTGGGGACCCGGAGTTCAGCAGGGGGGAAACTGCAGACCTTCAAGTAATAATCGCTAATAAGGGAGTAATTGAGGGGTTTGAGAGGTTGAGTGTAAAAAACCGAATCGGAGTAAGTAAATCAGCTGAGGAAGCGCTTGCAGGAGCGGAGATGGAAGA
>JAUPKV010000004.1 GCA_030837265.1 Methanobacteriota archaeon | reverse complement strand
GAAGGTTAAATAAATAATCGGGTAATAAGCTAGATAACCTTCTCTGGATTCCCACTTTCCCCATTTTCATGGGGACGGGAATGACATTCTACGGGATTTGTCATTCCCGTGAAGCTTGTCCTCACGAAAGTGGGGAACGGGAATACATTTTAATCTATTATCCCATTAATTATTTAATGCTCATAAATACATTATTGTAAACCACCCACTAAGAATTTAAATGACAACAGCAAAATCATATTGATATACTCTTCTGATTGCATATTTTCTTTATTTTTTCTATCCCGCCTCCAACTCGCTTCCCCTGACGGAGTATACCATATATGTGCTGTGTTACAACACGACGTGATATGCCAAGAGTGTTTGCAACTTCGTCCCTTGTTTTTTCGTGGATGAAGTGCAACATTATGCAGGTTTTCTGCATATCGGTCAATTCACTCTCAATAATCTCCATAATTACGGGCATGATCTGGAGTTTTTTATCTTCTTTCTGATAACGTTGTTCTCTTTCTTCTTCTGTTTCGTACCACATTGCATCTTGTTCAGAAAATCTATCTAGCAGTTCGGAATCAACGCCTATTTCCCAGAACTGTGGATCAAATTTGGACATCGAAATTTTCTCCTTACAAACGAAAATTTCATGCCCTACCGCAAACAAAAAAAGCCACAAGAAAAGACCTTCCCGTGGCTTATTGAATTCTATGATTACGCTCTCACTAAGTATCGGTGAAGGCGGTGGGCATGGTCATCTTTCCAAGATTAATATAATCTGTTTTTCTTTCAAGAATTTTAATTCTTACAAGCATTTTGCTTACCATGCGATCATCACCGTCCTCTCATTTCGGTAAATCTCCTATTAAATTTTTGTTTTTTATATATTTCCATTTTTTTCAGTTCAAAACTTAAAACTCAAAACTCTCACTATATATACTATAAAGCATTCTGATAAAATTGTCAAATAAAATTTTTGGGAAGGGCTACACTTCAAAAGAAGCATAACCCTCCGGCTTAACGAAACCAATAGTCTGGAAACCCAGACGTGCTAGGTTTCAGACCACCTCGGTGATTCGTACATTAATCACCACCCCCTTTTTAGCCAAGGATGTGATAAGGATTAGCATCAAAAAGTAATACTAATCCCTTCACTATATATCATATTTGGATGCACTTTTTGAGGAGAATTAAAAAAAATTAACTTACCCCATTTTTACGCTTTGGATGTCAACCGTTGTGCCTTCAAGTCCAGCAAATTCCATTGGACGATGCGTAAGTATTATCACTTGAAGCCCACAATCTTTTATCGCCTCGTTTATCAATTCGATCATCCTATTCGATCGCTCCGAACTTACATGCACAAACGGATCATCAAGAATAAGGCACTGGCAATCTCTCTCACTTAAATGCTTCGCCACTGCAAGCCTGACACAGATTGCCAACATCTCTTTCAGCCCTGATGACCCTTCGCTGAACTCTAGTGATATATCCTCAATTCCTCGTTCTCCAAGACGGGTCGGGTATAGATACTCGTTTAGCTCAACATCATCATGCAGAAAACCTGTAACGTAACTCAAAGAACGCTTTACTTCTTCCTGAATTGGTCCCACTACTACCGATAAAGCCTTACGGTACTGATTCTCCAGCGACTCTTTTAATAGCTTGAGAGATTCTGAGCGTATCTGCTCTCTATCCAGCCTCTCTTTGAGAATCTCTATCTGGGATTCACTCTCTGATAGCTCTGAATACGCCCCTTCAAGGCTTTCTGTGCTTATTGCGCCTTTGAGCTTGTCTATGGAAGTTCTTTGCTGTCTGATTATCTGCTCTTGATTATCTATCTGTGTTCCAAGGCGTTTTACCTTATTTACAGGTCCTTTCTCTAGTTCCTCATAACGCTGTTTTATTCTCTCATATTCATTTTTTTGCTTTTTGAGTTCGCCTTGAGCGTCGGTTAGCTTTTTCTCTTGATTTTCCTCTGAGCCGTATCTGCGAATAAGCTCACGCTCTTGAATTATTGCTTTTTCTAATTCATCTTGGCAATGCCTTTGCTCTGTTCCAATTTTAGCTAAATCTTCTCTTTTCTTTGATAGTTCCTTATTGATTTCTTCTCTTTCTTTTCTTGCATTATCAAGGTCTTTTCTCGTTTTATCCTCTTCTGCCTCTCTCTTTTTAACCAGTTCTGTCAGGTTGCCTGCAATGGCATTCTGTTCTGTTACAAATGACTTTCTTTCGAGTTTCTTATATTCCTCGAATTTTTCGCTAAGGCTTTGCTTTTCTGAAACCATCTCGTCGAGGGTTCTTTTGTCAATTCCCCTTTTCTCTGCGACCAGTACCTTTATGCTATCCGAAATCTTCTTTTGAATTGAGTTTAGTTCCTTTAGATCGTCTATCGAATTTAAGCCATATTTACTTAATACGCCCTGAATGCTCTGTTCAAGGCTTATAATATCGGATTTCGCATCTCGTGCTTGATCTAATTTGGCTTTAACAGTGACTTCTCCTAAGTCGGGTGATTTCACCTTTACACTCTCAGTTCCGGTCGCTGTTATCTCTCCATTACTTAGCTTTTCTCCATCTATCTCAACCTCAAGAGAACCCTTTTCGCCATAAGTGATGCTTACTGAGATACCGCTTGCTTTCAGGCTTTCTTTTAGCACTTCCATCTGTGTATGTTTCTGGACAAGGTTGTCTATTTCTTTATCAGTTGGGACGAGTGGAACTTCCTTTTCTTTCAGGTTTTCAATTTCTTTATTAATATCAAGTATCCGATCTATTTTTTCACTTAACTCTTTTATGCCTTTCATAGTATCGGCAAAGTCTTTCAGGATTCTCGCATCCCTTGTGAGTTCCTCACATTTCCTTATCTCATCAGCCCATTTTTCTACTTCGTTATCCTTTTCTTGAAACTGCTTTTCCAGATGCTCACGTAGTGCATCGAGTCTTGAAAAACTTTCACGAGTTTTTTTCTCATCATCTCTAAGATTGTCTATTTTAATAACTGTATCACGAAACTCTTTTAACGCCTTTTGGGTATCCTTCACATCTCTATCTGCCTCATTAACGCTGGACTCAGAAGCTTT
>JAUPKV010000369.1 GCA_030837265.1 Methanobacteriota archaeon | reverse complement strand
TATACAAAAACGCTCTACTTCTTCATATTTTCTTAAACCTTCTGCATATTTTATTAAACCTTCTGCATATTTTCTTAAATCTTCTTTCTAAAGAATCCCAGGTATATCCCACCTGCTGCCAACACTACGACGGAGACTCCTATTATATCGGATCCGGAGAAGGAAACCCCTCCGTTTCCTGTTGCTTTGGTAGAACCGTTCTGCATCTCATAACCTTCCACATAATTAGGTTCTGACGAACTCTGAATTTCGGGACCCGGTTTTGAAGAATCTGTTCCGTACCCTGAATCAGATCGCTGAACAGTCTGATTGCTGCTCCCCGAACTTTGAATCACAGGTGTTGAACTTCCTTTATTTCCACTGTTGCTGTGTTTTTCAGGTTCTTCCTGCTTAAGAGATTCCTGCGTAGCCTTTTCAATTGCTTCGCTAAAACCCGGAACCGAAACCATACCCGAAACATAACTGTTGAGAAGGGGATTTCCACAGGTATGATGACAACAGGTGACCCCGTCTTCGACTACGGACTCTGCATATTCCGTAGCCAGGCTTTCGAGAACCTCATCCGAGGCATCCCAATTGCCCTTACGAGCAGTTTCAAGCATCCTGGCTGTCATAGATTGGTATGCATAGGGATTATTCTGCTCAATCCAGCCACTGAGTTCCTGGTCTCCTACATAGGTCTGATACACCTGATTCCACATGTCATCACTGATCAAATTCGGATTAGTAGCTTCCCAGCCCCATAGATTCTCAATAAAGTCTGACATTTCTCTGGCTCCTGCATAACCGTGTTCCTGCATACCTTCGATCCAGTTCGGATTGAAATAGCGAGAGTATGTTTCCCTTGTGAGAAACTTATCCAGAGTTTCGGTCTTCTCGTCCCCGACTGTCAGCATATTTGCTATAAAGGAATCCGGATACTTTCCTCCCGAAACTGAGCTGACAGCAAGGTTCAACCCTCCCAGGTACTGGAAGAAATCATCGTTATCCAGAGTTCCGTAAAGGTTTGTGCTCCGGCTGTGCACAGTAGCCTCAACCCCTTCAAGGTTCTTTTCGAAAAGATCCTTCAGGTTTTCACCCCAGACATTTTCTCCATAGGCGTTACACATCTTGCTGATGTAAAGGTCTGCAAGCGCATCATTGCTCTCCCAGGTATCACTTGCAGAGATTGCATTCGGAAGCCCTGTGCCATATGCACCGTCTGCAGATCCGAATATTCTCAGCAGTGCAAGGTCCAGAGCCTCACTTTCGTTAAGGGAATTTTCACTCATCAAAGAGGCTTTCAAAGCTTCAACATTTTCGCGGACATAGTTGGGCGAGTCTTCCTGAGCATAAGCCAATTTTACAGCTTTATCCAGCAGGCGCACCTTGTCAGGATACATATCCCTATAGAGCCCGGATATCTGAATTACCACATCAACTCTGGGTCTTCCCAGCGTTTCCGTGGGAATAGCTTCCACATCAACTACCCTGCCACTGTTCCAAACAGGTTTGACCCCTAGCAGGTAGAATATCTCTGCTTCCATAACTCCTTCATGCCTTGTAGTTTCCCCGGCCCATAGGACATAAGCTACCTTTCTTGGGTAGGTTCCATGCTCGGCAACATAGGCTTCAAGCATCTGGTCAGCCATCTGCTGTCCGAGAGTCCAGGCAGCCTCTGTTGGAACTATCCGCTGATCAAAAGCGTAGAAATTTCTTCCCGAAGGCAGAGTTTCCGGATTTCTAACAGGATCACCTCCCAGGTTTCCGGGAATGAACTTTCCATCCATGGCATTTAGAACCTGCTGGATTTCCTCTTCACCCAGAGAAAGGTTTACAGCATATTCTTCTGCACTGGACAGGAATGTAGTGACAGTTTCATTCTTTGTCCCGAGTACCTGCATCTGAGCATCCGTAGCATTGACCCCCCTGTCCAGGACAAGATCCAGCAGATAGAGCTGGGAATTTTCGGTTTCATTGAATTCGTGAACCGAATCCGTAAAATCCGTGCCGAGCATGGAGTTTACCATACCCACAAGCTGTTCTCCTTTCGGGCTCGTACCGAGAATATGCAGACCATAAGGCATGGACTGGCTCTTGTAATCGTCCAGGAGAATTTCCAGTCCTTCCAGGAAAGTGGTATTGAAGTAAGTCTCATTGTTTTGAGCCTCTGTCATGTTGAATTCTTCATCCAGGGAAAGAGATAGGGTCAGGTTTAACACCTCAGACCTGTGAGCCGATTTAAGAGAACCGTCTACCTTTTCCTGTTCATAATTCTGGATAGCTTCGCTCAGGTTTGCATAATCCCCATAACTTCCTGCTGAAATAATAGGGGGAACCAGATGGTCGACAATGACTGCTCCACCTCTGCGCTTAGCCTCATTTCCTTCCCCTAGCCCGTCCATGACATAAGGATAAACTACGGGCAAATTCCCTATCATCAGGGAAGGCCAGTCGTACCTCGAAAGCCCGAACTCTTTTCCGGGAAGCCACTCTTGAGTCCCATGCCTGCCGAAGTGAACCAGGACGTCACTGCCGAATCCCCCTTCTTCCTCGGAATGCTGGAGCCAGAGATAGAATGCAATGTACTGGTGGTGAGGAGGCAGATCCTTGTCGTGATAGAGGGCATCATTATTATCAAGCCAGCCTCTAGAAGGCTGTGGAGCCAGAAGCACATTATTCCCTACCTCGATTTTGGGAATTACGAGGTATTTTCCACTTTCGTTTCCCCAGACCATTATCTCCCCTGGTGCCGGACCCCATTGATTAATGACCTCCTGCTGTTTCTCTGCAGGAAGCTCCAAGAACCATTCTTTATATGTGTTTTCCGGGACAAGAACGACTTTGCCGGTACCGACCAGCTTCTGGAGCTCCCCCGGAGCCCAGGTCCCAATATTGATACCCTGAGTAACCATCAAGTCAAGGAGTTCGGTCTCGTTTAAGGACTGGCTCTTATTCAGGGCATATCCGTCGGCAGCCATAGCGTCAAGAAGGTTGGACAAGCTTGGAACGACATCGAGATAAGAAGCGCCTATATTATCCTTTCCTCCTCCATGATTATAATAGATTATAGCGACTTTTTTATCGGATTCCGGAATTTCCCCGAGATCTACCCAGTTTTCGACGCGGTCAACGAGCCAGTCCACCTGATAGTCTATGGAAACCGAAGTCTCGGTTTCAGTTTCGGGATCTAGTTCCGTTGCAGCCATTATTATCGGGTCAATTGCACCCCAGAGTTCCTGCAAATCGAGCTTCATCATCTTATCTGCGGGAAGAGGACTATTGCTGGCTTCATACTCAGTCCTGTTCATGTAATTATTAACAATCCCGTTGATTATGGGCACGTCGAGCTCTTCGGCATCAAACTTGTTACCAAAATACGTAAACGAAATGATTGCATCCACAAGGACTTCATCTCCCTGCTTGAAGAAGTCTCCGGAAGAAAGGTTATCGGATCCGTAAGTAGCAATAACATTGAAGTCCCTGGCTTCCAGTTCTGAGATCAAAGCATCAATAGGCTCAATCTGGAAGGGAAAATAGCTCTGGTACATAGTAATTGCAACTGTGGGCCTTGCCGGGTCGTATATACGCCCTCCATCGCTTCTGTTAGAATACCAGGCAAGGTAGGTATCCAGAGAATCGGTAAAGTAGCCGGACATGTTCGTATGGTAGATAGCCCTTTCAGGAAGCGTATGCGGCTCCTCATACTGAAGATTAGACCTGCCGCAGCAATCGTGAGCAATACAGAATATAAGGTTTTTCAGGTTGCTCTGATCATAAGCCCCGTTAAGCCAGTAATTATTCAGTTTTTCTCTATAACTCTCTATCTGATCTGCAGAAAGCGGAATGCTCTCGTTCAGAAGGGTATCGTCATCGATGACCACACATCCGTTTGCAATTGCCATATCCACCGTGGGTGTGAGTTTTTGGGCCGTTGAAGGGCTGAGCATGTTGATATAAATAATGTCCATCCCGCTCAGGTCAACATTATTTTCCATCACGTAATCAGCCATGAAACAACTAAGCGTAAGGTTCAGGCTGCTGTTATTATCGATTTCCCCTCTCAAATTTTTGAGGGGAAGCTCATGGCTCCGGTAACCGGTAACAATGGCAATGTTCAAATGCTCACTGTTGCTGGAGTTATCTTGAGTTTCTTTTACTACTTTCCTCAACAAAAGAACGTCTGTGGAACCAAGAGATATGGGATCTCCATTCATCTGTTTCTGGCGGGTGAGCCCGCTGATTTTGGCAGTGCCAGAAAGATCAGTATCATTGCCATCAGCATTACTGCCCAGCAGGTCAAGAAGGGCCTGAGATTCGTTTGTGTCAATATTTTTGCTTGAAGTGTCAAGGTTGATAACTACGTTTTCTCCATTCCGGACCTGGATTTGTTCATCTGCACGACGCCATTTGTCCACGTTGGAAAGAGCTACAAGCGTATAGTTACCGGCGGAAATACCCGAAAGTAAATAGTTCCCTTCAGCATCACTGGTAGTGCTGGCAATGAGTTCATATTGAACATCTGCACTTCCGGCCACCGGAGAAATAGAGAATAGTATTAAAAAGATTAAAAATATCAATACAGAAGCTTTAGTTTTTTTATTCAAAGGATCTTTCCCTTTATTAAACCGTTCTTTCATAACCTCTTCTCCAGAAATTAATTCAATTTTAGCGTTGTTAGAACATTATAACATTAATTTGGAATTTCATAATGCTCGCAAGAAACAATTCAAAATTTTAGCATTAATTTTTACCAGCAGACACGAAAAATCAAATTAAAGGAAAACAAAATCACATCGCGCAAAAATAACTAAAGTAAACTTTACTTATTAATGCAGAGAAAAACATTATAAAAATATGTGGGACTGAAATATTTTTGAGTAGCAATCGACTTAAAAAACTATATATTGTTCACCTCAAAATTGCAGATAGATTAAGTAATTTTAACTAAAGTTTACTTTACTTGCATAAAAACCTGCGATTTTAGGTAATAGTTATTAGCTATGAAGGTAATAAAAAATGAAGGAATTGTACAAAAAAGTCATCTACGATATATGCGCACCGGCAGCAATAAAGCTGAGACATACTCAATTGCAGGGAAATTTCGGGAAAAGAGCTTACTCATAGAGGAAAGGAACCTGAAAAAGGTCTTTTCGCTTTTTTGTAAATTACCAGCTCGAAACAGCGAAGAGCAAAGAAAAAGAGCGAGATGTAAAAGCGCTCTCTTTCCCATACAGTCTTAAATCTTCTTTCTAAAGAATCCCAGGTAGATTCCACTCGCTGCCAACACTACGACAGAGACTCCTAATATATCAGAGCCGGAGAAGGAAACCCCTCCACTTCCTGTTGCTTTGGCAGAACCATTCTGCATCTCATAACCTTCCACGTAATTAGGTTCTGACGAGCTTTTAATTTCCGAACCAGCCTTTGAGAGATCTGTCCCGTACCCTGAATCGGATTGCTGGGTAGTCTGATTGCTATCCGATTTTCCAGAGCTTACTTTTGAAGTTTGGTTCCCGGATGTACCTTCTTTTGATACTACGGAAGCGTTCCCGGTCCCAGGGCCATTACTACTACCGCTACTGCTGTGGGATTCGTCATTGGTCTTCAGAGTTTTGGCTGTAGTTGCAGCTTCGATTTTCTCGGAATAACCCGGAACAGATACCATCCCGCTTACGAAATCATTAAGCAGAGGATTTCCACATGTATGATGGCAACATGAAACCCCATTCTCAGCCACGGAAGTTTCATATTCCGTTGCAAGGGTTTCGACAACATCTTCCGAGGGTTTCCAGTATTCGTGCCTGACAGCTTCAATCATCCTGGCAGTGATCGACTGGTATGCATCAGGACTATTGTCCTTGAACCAGTCTCTCATAGAAGCATCATTTACATATGTCTCATACACTTCTTGCCAGACCGTATCATCCACAATTTCAGGGTCACTGACCTCCCAGCCGAAAAGGTTGTCCACAAACTCGGACATCATGCTGCCGCCTGAGTATCCGGAACTCTGCATCCCTTCGATCCATTTGTCATTTAGATACCTTGACCTCAGATCCTTACTGAGATATTCCTGCGCTCCGATCATTTGAGCTTCGTCAGGGTTGCTGGTGTCCGAAACATACATTTCCGGAGTCGTCCCATCACCTTTTACGTACCTTGTAGCCAGGTTCATGCCGCCGAAGTACTGGAAAAAGTCATCGTTATCAAGGGAGTCATAAAGGTTTGAAGAAGACGAGTGTACGGAAGCTTCAACGGTTTTCAGGTTGCCTTCAAGGAGTTCCCTGCACTGTACGCCCCAGTAATCTTCTCCGTAAGCGTATCCCATTTTATCCAGGTATACATTCGCGATAGTTTCTTCGTTTTCCCATGTCC
The DNA here is from genome assembly GCA_030837265.1 of Methanobacteriota archaeon. The sequence continues at coordinate 3,695 of JAUPKV010000369.1, read as the reverse complement.
CGCTTGCACTGACCGCATCCGAGACTCCTATATCATACGTACCGTCCATTACCGCAAAGCAACGCATTGTAGAGAGCTTTGTTGCAGTCTCATTATCATATCCTGCCGTAATCAGAGAATCGTAGAGTGCAATGGAGCTCTGGTTAACATAGTTGGGATAGTTTTCGCCAGGAATAGAGCTTGCAAGCTTCACAGCGCTATCCACCATTTTTATTTTATCAGGGAAAGCATCCCTCATCCCTGCAGTTGTATATACAATGTCAATACGTGGTCTTCCCGGTTTTAAGGTGTCATAATTTGGCAAAAGTTCTGCTTCAGGGATTGCTTCAACTCCGGTCACATACCCGTACTCGTCCCAGACGGGCTTTACTCCAAGCAAGTATAGTATTTCGGCTTCCAGAGTCCCGTGGTCTGCGATAAACTCAACCCCGAACCTTGAGAATGAAACTTTTTTCGGATATTCCCCATGCTCTTTATAATAGTCCTCAAGCATCTGTATTGCAAGGGATTTTCCTATTTCCCAGGTTGCTTCCGAAGGATAGAGCTTCGAATTTATGCTATAATAATTTCGCCCTGTTGGCACTGAATCCGGATTCATAATCGGGTCCAGCCCGGAACCCGGAGAAATAAAGCCTCCGTTCAGAGCAGAAAGGATTTTGTCAATTTCCACATCGCAGTTAAGTAGCCGGTCCTTATAATCCAGCCCCCGGTTGAGATCAAGTGTAACCGAGCTGTCGGTTTTTCCATAAACGTTGGTTTGTGCCTTAGAAACACTCGTGTTATTGGTTACGACCTCCCAGACAAGTTTGGTAACTCTGGTATCATTTAACGGAATACCGAGAGGGTAAACTGACTCAGGATAGAAGGCAGCAGTGACATTATCCTCAAAGTTGTTTCCTAGCATAGCCCTTACCATTCCGGCAAGTTCATCTTTTTCAGGATCTGTCTTATTCATTGCAGGTACATGGCTGAGAATATGCATGCCGTAAGGGATGTTTTCATTTCCTACATCTTCGAGATATTCATGAAGAACATTTTTAACGAAATTTTCAAATTCCGATTCGTTGTCATCTTGAAGAGAGGTTACATTCTCAATTCCCAGATCTACACTCAGGTTAAGTGCTATTATCTCATCAACTATGGCTTTCTGGTATCCTGCACGGGTCTGAGTAGAAATACCCTGGTCGTAATACTGCTGGATATCAACTGAAAGGTTAAGTAAATCCCCATAAAGCCCACTGCGCTCAAGAGTAGGAGTCAGATGGTCAATAATAAGAGCATTTCCCCTGTACTCCGCAGTTATCCCTTCTCCCACGTTGGCAACGATATAAGGATAGATATTCGGAATGTCCTGCAGCAGTAGTGGGGACCAGTCGGAAGTCCTGTTCATACCGTAAGTCGAACCCGGAAGCCACTCATGTGTACCGTGAGTGCCCATATGAATAAGCGCATCAGGTTTCCATTCATGGTTTAGCCAGAGATAGAAAGCTATGTACTGGTGTGTTGGGGGTACAACATTGCTATGGTAAAGGGTATCGTTATTTTGCCCTGTTCCCCTAGCAGGCTGAGGCATGAGCCAGACGTCCCCAAAACGAACCGCAGGAATTACAATATATTTTCCGGTCTCGTTCTCATAGATCATAACGCTCTTATTTTGAGGCAGATCCTCAGACCAGGGTTCTCCCCATTCGGCTGTTACATTGGCTCTCAGGTTTTCCGGAATATCCGACTCAAACCACTCTTTATAAGTTTCCATTGGTATGAGTTGCAGTCCCCACTCAGTCTTGTTTTCGACCATTTCGTCCAGAACCCCGGGAGCCCAGGAACCGACATTTATACCCTGAGCCTGGAGCATCTCCAGGAGTGCACTGTTATTTTCCGGAATTCCGGAAACCCGGTACCCGCTTTTATTCATTGCATTAAGGAGATCCTGCATGCTCTGAGTGGCATTGAGGTAATTTGCTACAATATTGTCCTTTCCCGAGGGATAGTTGTAATAGATGACTGCTACTTTTTTGTCCTTATTATCCTTTAACTTCAGCTCCGCCCAGTTAATTGACCTTTTTGACATCCAGTCAATCTGAGCCGGCAGAGGTTCATAGTTGCTCTCACCATTTTCGGTATCGTAATTATCAATTCCCACTACAATGTATTCGAAAATCCCATCAATGCTTGGGAGCAGGGTCTTATATACGACCTCATCACTGGGGATCCCCCTGTTACTGTCAGCCACATCAGTAGAATTAGCAGGATTCGTAACAACCAATCCTGTCAGAACAGGAACATCAAGGTCTTCGAGCTCCTGTACTCCTTTATCAGGATCATCATAATTCAGACGGAAACTCTTAAGAGAAATTACGCACTGGACAAGAGGTTCTCCGTTTTCATCAAAGTAATACTTGTGTATATCATTGAAGGTATCAAAGCCCGCAATTACGTTGCAGCCCTTTCCTTCCAGGTCACGGATGAGAGCATCTATGACTTCAAGGTTGTCACCGGTATAATCGGAAGCATGGAACCAGATCCCAATAGTGGGCTTGCTCTTATCGTAAACATGACGAGATTCGGTTGCGTTAGAGTACCATGCAAGGTAATCAGTTGTGTTTTCAAACCAATCGGGTTGAGATTCATTTGTGGAAGAGCGAGCGTCAGGATGGTAAAGCCCTGCTTCGGGGAACTCGATCGGATCCTCGTAAACCCAACTTTTAGTAAGCTCGGGCTTATCTCCATAAGTTTTCGCGAGATAGATAAGGAAGTTCTCAGCATTTTTCTTCAGGACCCCTCTTGAACCCATATTGTAGAAGTATTTCTCCTCTGTAGAATTATATGGAGTGGTTCCCGTGAAGATCTTATCGTAACTCGAAGCGTTGATATAAGTTGTATCTATTGCCGAAGTAATGTCCAGGAGTGCAGCCCCATTCTTATGAGCTTTTTCCAGATCATCACCTATATCTTTGAATTGAGACCAGAGCATGTAGGAAAATATAATGTCCTGGTTTTCAAAAGTGGTATTATTAAAGTCGGAATATCCGGAAATATACTTTACATTTATACTTCCGTTATATGGATTGGACTGCTCTGCCGCAGCAAGGGCACTTCCATCATAACATATAAAAGTAATATTTACCTGGTTTTCATCAGCCGATACGTTCTGTGCAAGCAGCAAAAAGACCACTGCACATATTACCAATAGCTTACTTTGTACCTTAAGCATCTTATCCCCAGACTATTTTGTATCACGAGCCCCGAAACGCACCGAATAAAAATAACCGGGATTCAGGGCAAACAGTATAATTTTGTCAAAAATTTACAGATTTCATGAAATTACACAGAAATCGTCGGTCATGTGTTTAAAAAGAAGTTAGAAGCTATCGATTTTAAGTCAAAATCGAATCCATAACTTCCAAAAATTAATGAGCAGCCGATTCTGCTGGTCTATCCAATATTTGTGAGAATTAGGGGATAAGCTACATAAGACACGGTTTTTGGGTTATAATTGTTAGCTTTTTGGATAAAAGGCAAATTTACCGCTTGTTTGCACAATCAACTGATGCAATAAGCCCGTGATTGATTGAATTGTCCAAGATAATTATGTGCCAACAGAGATATGTCAAGAAATGATTTATTTCCTTATTGATACTCAAAGATAACTTGGGGGAATGTCCATTTCCATAGAGGAATTGAGAGAAAAGGTC
>JAUPKV010000368.1 GCA_030837265.1 Methanobacteriota archaeon | reverse complement strand
GAAGTCATCTCCGTACTGTCTGCACTCCTGCGCACTTATCATTCCACAATTCAAAAGGCTCAGTGATTCAAATATTCCTTCGCCTATGGTTATTCCTTTTAGAGCGCATTTTTTCATCAAACGGTCGTAAAGGGCTTCATTTTCGCTTTTAATAAGGTCACAAATTTCTGCAATAAATTCGTCTGTTATAAGCGGTTCTTCCTTGTCTACCCAACTATTAACCGAGTCGATCAGATACTGGCGCAAAGACTTATCCTTTCCGATATTCATTAGATCCGTAAATGCACATTCGTCTATGCTTAGAACCCACTTTCCAAGTTTATAATTGAACATTTCTCCACTTTTATCTTCCAAATATATTCCTCCGAATAATAAATTCACATATAATAATTAGAAGTCTCATGATACTTAACTTGTAACAGGGCTTACAGTTTATCCAACAATTTTTGTGGTCTACTTAAATCTTAAAAGGCATTTTACCGGAAGATGTGCTAAATTTGTACCAGCAAGAATGGATATGACGAACGTATATCTGGTAATAGACGAATACAAATATGGTAACGCCAGGCTATAATTGTCTCAAATTGATTATAAACGAAGTGATTGTTGAGAATTTTAACATCTTCCGGGCCTATTTAAAGTATTAATTTCGCTAGCAATTGACGTCCTGTGGTTTACAAGCCGCTGACACATTTAAAAAATAGATGGTATTCTTATGGATCCCTGCGAAAGTGTGATACAAAAAAACCTGGACCTTTATTCTGTCTTTTTCACAATATAGAGTTCCAAATTTTTCGAGTTTTCATTAGCCTGACATTTTCTCTCAGGATAACTATTTATATCATTTTTGCATAATAATGCATAATGGTGCGCCCAAGAAAATGCAAAATGGTAAATTTCGAACATCAAATGAGGCATTTTAAACCTGGAGATCTCAAGGAGGGCTGTTTTGAGGAGATTACCCTGACAGTCGACGAACTTGAAGCCATGAGGCTCAGCTTTCTGGAAAATTTATCCCAGAACGAAGCAGCAGACTGCATGAATATTCACCAGTCCACTTTCCAAAGGACACTTAGAAGAGCACTTGAGAAAGTGACTGAAGCATTCGTGTATGGAAAATCAGTAAAAATCGAAGGAGGAAATTACAGCATGCCAGGAAGAAGCGGAAGTGGTCCGGGTAGTGGTCCGGAAGAAGGTACTGGACCCGGAGCCGGAAGATGTGGAGCCGGCAAAGGCCGGGGAGGCAGAGGACAGTCAATGAACAGAGGAGGAGGCAGGGGCGGCCCGGAAGCGTGCGTATGCCCTCAATGCGGGCATGAGATGCCCCATACGCCAGGTGTGCCCTGCACCCAGGTGAAGTGTGAGAAGTGCGGGACTTCAATGATCAGGAAATAACTGCATAAAGACCCGGATTTATGAAATAACTATCGACTGCCATTAGAATGACTGTCAATATCCGGAGTAAAAAGAATGAAAATTTGCAGAACAGCTAGTGGTAAAGGACTTGATTCCGAAGTGGACCCTCGGTTTGGGAGATGCAGTTACTTTGTAATCTACGATCCTGATACCGGATATGTAGAATCAGTTTCAAATGCGAGTGTGGCTGCTTCTGGTGGCGCGGGGATCAAGGCAGCCGAAACCATAGCAAACACAGGGGTCAATGTACTTTTAACAGGCAACGTGGGCCCCAATGCCTTTTCTATTTTCTCGGAAGTCGGAATTGAAGTCCGGGTCGGAGTAAAAGGTACGGTTCGTGAGGCTGTCCGACAATATGAAGCCGGAGAACTTGAACCAATCAGCAGCCCCAACAGTGCCCCTCACTCTGGCTTGAAAAAAGGCAGCTAAATGGAAAAGAGTAATAAAAAGATAAGAGTAATAAAAAGATAAGAGTAATAAAAAGATACCGGTGATCATATGAAAGTAAGTATTCCAACAAAAGATGAAAACGGTCTGGATGGGATTGTCGAGCAACACTTTGGAAAAGCTCCCACCTACACCATAATAGACACCGAAACAGGGGAAATTACAGTAATCCCTAACACGAGTGAACATATGGGAGGAGTCGGACTGCCTCCTGAATACCTTCACAAAAATGGGGTGAACATAATGCTCTGTGCCGGGCTTGGGCTCAAAGCCGTTTGCATGTTCGAGTCCTATGGGATTGAGGTTTTTGTGGGTGCTGGCGGTACAGTAAGGGATACGTTTGAGGCCTGGAAGGCAGGAAAGCTCCAGAACGCAACTTCTGAGAATGCCTGTACCGAACATGGGCATGAAGAGCATCATCATCACTGAATTACCGTATAATGCTAATAACGGAGAGCATCTAAAACGTGATGCGGTGTTCTAAAGATTTAACATTCTGAATTGTGATGAGTCAATGATTCATCTTTAAACGGACCTTCAAAATGACTGTGCAGGACAATTTAAAACTTGGAGTTAAAACAGCCGGGTATGCGACTCTGGCGCTTGCCTTTCTCACCCTTCTTAAAGGGGCTGTAGGCATTTACTCTGGCAGTACAGCCTTGTTTGCGGATGCTGTCCACACAGGCCTGGATATTTTTGCCTCTCTAGCAGTCTGGGTTGGGCTTAAGATTAGCTTGAAAAATAGCGGAAAACGTTTTCCTTATGGATATTACAAGGCGGAAAACATTGTAGCCCTCTTTGTTTCTCTATTAATCATGCTTTCCGGAGTCGAGCTGTTAAGGGAAGGCTTTGCAGGCGTAAAGACCCCTTTAAATATTGAATTTAAGGGACTTGCCCTTGCAACGGCTGCTTTTTCAGTGCTGGCGCTCTATGCTCTTTCCATGTATAAGCGGAATGTAGGAACAAGGATCGATTCCCAGGCTCTGATAGCTGATGCAGTGCACTCTTATATGGATGTCTTTTCGTCGATTGTTGTCGTTATAGCAGTCCTCGGCTCCATGCTGGGTATTCCGGAACTTAACAGTTTGGGTGTTATTATTATTTCCCTATTAATCTTCAAAATGGGGATTGAAAATGCGAGGGATGCAGTACTTACCCTGATGGATGCCTGGATCGATGAAAAAGCAATTGAGAGAATTGAAAAAAATATATGCGAGATTCCAGGTGTGATAGAGCTTGAAGACCTGAAACTCCGGAAATCAGGACTCGTTGTTTTCGCGGAAGTCACGGTTGAAGTAGAGGGAGAAACCAACCTGAAAAGAGTGGAACTGCTTTCAGAGGAGATAAAAACGGCTGTTAAAACAGAAGTAAAAAATCTGGAGCATATTGTTGTTAATGCAAAACCTGTACGCAGGAAGAATTTAAAGCTAGCTATCCCTGTCATGGACAGGGAGGGGCTTCAAGCAAAATCTGCAGAGTATTTTGGAAAAGCCCCTTATTTCCTGTTTGTAGAAATTGAAGAAGGCAAGGTCGGGAAATGGGAAATTCTTGAAAACCTTTCTTTCAATTCTGAGAAAAAAAGAGGCTTGAAAGTTGTGGAATTAATCATCCGGGAAAAGTCAAACGTCCTCGTGACTAAAAATGTCGGTGAAGGTCCCTTTCACATGCTCCGAGATAATTTCATAAAAATTATGAGAATTCCGGGAGGGGCAGACACTGCTAGAGACATTCTCGACAGAGTCCGGGACCTTGAAGAAATCACCGCACCTACGGAATAAAATGGAGACAAAATATGAAAATTGCATTTGCAAGCGGAAAAGGAGGAACCGGAAAGACCACAGTTTCTGTAAATCTTGCTCTTGCTCTTTCAGATGTGCAGCTTCTTGACTGCGATGTGGAAGAGCCAAACTGCAATCTCTTCCTTGGTTTTGAACTTGAAAAAGTAGAAGATGTCGTTTGTCTGGTGCCAGTAATCGATCCTGAAAAATGCAGTCTCTGCGGGCAGTGTTCGGACTTTTGCCGTTATAACGCCCTGGCGACACTTCCAACGAGGGTTCTGGTCTTTCCTTCCGTATGCCATGGCTGCGGGGGCTGTATTATCCTCTGCCCGGAAAAGGCAATTCGAGAATCATCAAGGCCCATTGGAGTGATCGAAAAGACAAAAAAAGGGAGTTCACCGGAGTTTTATAGGGGACTCTTAAACATCGGGGAAGCGACTGCGTCGCCTGTTATCAAAATGCTCAAGAAGCACATAGATGATCGTAAAACTGCAATAATTGATGCACCTCCGGGAACCGCCTGTCCGGTCATTGCCTCTATCAGTGATGTGGATTACTGCGTCCTTGTGACCGAACCCACCCCTTTTGGTTTATATGACCTTAAGCTTGCCATAGACGTCGTAAAGATGCTAAAAATTCCCTTCGGAGTGGTTGTTAACCGCTATGGATTGGGCGACTTAAAGGTAGAAGAGTACTGTGAAACCGAAGGAATCCCGATCCTCCTAAAGATCCCTAACGAGCGCAAGATTGCAGAACTCTACTCCCAGGGTATTCCCTTTGTTCGGGAAATGCCGGAATGGAATGAAAAGTTTCTCTGTATGTTTGAAGCAATAAAATCCCAACTTTCATGTGGAAAAGAGGTGAGAACATGAAGCAGCTTGCTGTGATTAGCGGAAAAGGGGGGACAGGCAAGACTACAATTACAGCAGCTTTTGCTTCGATTGTGGAAAATGCCGTTATTGCAGACTGCGACGTGGACGCAGCTGATATGCATCTTATCTTGAAGCCCAGGGTTCTGGTTAAAGAGGACTACTATGGCCTTGATCTTGCCAGGATTGATCCGGGGCTCTGTATTGAATGCAGACAATGCAGAGAATTTTGCAGATTTGGAGCAGTAACTGAAAACCTTAAAGTTGACCCTCACAGATGCGAGGGCTGTGCTGTCTGCACCATTGTCTGTCCCGAAG
>JAUPKV010000367.1 GCA_030837265.1 Methanobacteriota archaeon | reverse complement strand
GTATCTTCCAGTTAGGGATTTGAGGTTATTCTGGAAAGCCTAAGAAGATTCAACATCTCTACGGAATTTCCGGAAGGTATAGCTGTGTCCGTAAATTCTTTTTTTCTGAAGATAAGAGATTCGCTATCATTAGCCGTGAAGAAAAGTCCCCCATCCACAGGGTCCCAATGATGCTCAAGAAGTTCCTTATTAAGGCAAAGAGCTGCCTTAAGATAACGCAGCTCAAATCCTGCTTCGTATAGTTCAATGAGTCCATTAATCAGGAAAGCGTAATCATCGGCAGTTCCAGAAATGCCTGCTTCTCCTGCTCTATAACGGTGAAGTAGGCGCTTACCAGGCTTATAAAGAGTATTAAGTATGAAATCAGCAGCTTTCTCGGCAGCCTTAAGATATTTTTCCTCCCCAAAAGTTTGGAAACCTTTTGCAAGAGCTGCAATCATTAGTCCATTCCAATCTGTAAGAATTTTGTCGTCTCTGGCGGGCGGTTTACGCTCATTCCGGGCTTTCAGAAGCTTGGTTTTAGCTGATTTTACCCGGCTTTCAAGTTCATCTTTAGGTATTTTGAGCTCGGCCACAAGAGCTTCTAGAGATTGGGTCATATAAAGTATGTTGCTTCCGGTCTTTTTTCCTCTAATCTCTTCTTCAAAGTTCCCTCCTTCTTTCAAATTGAATACATTTACTATCAATTCGGATTCCTGAGAGCTGAGGACACTTCTGATCTCCTCTAAAGTCCAGAGATAATAAGCTCCTTCCTCCCCATTTACATCTGCATCTTCTCCGCAGTAAAATCCCCCTTCGGGAGATGTCAGATCTCTCAGTACGTAATCAAGAGTACTTTCTGCCGTTTCTTTATGCAGCTCTTTTCCAGTAACCTGATAAGCTTCTGTGTATGCGGTAGCAATAAGAGCCTGGTCGTATAGCATTTTTTCAAAGTGGGGAAGTACCCACATATTGTCTGTCGAGTAACGGTGAAAACCGGAGCCCAGATGGTCATGGATTCCTCCTCTATACATATTCTCAAGGGTATATTCTACCATATGGAGAGCTTCGGGATTCCCGCTGCGCCTCCAGTAACGGAGCAAAAAAGAAGCTTTATGCGGAGTAGGAAACTTAGGAGCTCTATCAAAACCCCCATACTCACTGTCAAAAGAGTTAAGCAGATAGTCGTAAGCTTCCTCCATTATTGACTCTTCTACTCCTTCTCCTGAAGACTCTGAGATCATATTCTGAATAGTAGATGTGATCTTTTCAGCCGAATCAAGCACTTCTTCATGCTGCCTTTCCCAGATCTCCTCTATTCTGGGTACGAGTTCGAGCATCCCTGTCTGGCTGAAACGGGATTTTTTTGGGATATAGGTTCCTGCAAAAAAAGGCTTTCTATTAAAGGTCATTATAATGTTAAGCGGCCAGCCGCCCCTCCCAAGGATAATCTGGCAGACTGTCATGTAAATATTGTCAATATCCGGCCTCTCCTCTCGATCTACTTTTATATTAACAAAAGCCTTGTTCATAAGTGCTGCTACTTTCTCATCCTCAAAGGACTCATGTGCCATTACGTGACACCAGTGGCAGGTGGAATATCCAATTGAGAGAAAAATAGGTTTATTTTCTTTCTTGGCTTTCTCAAAAGCCTCTTTTCCCCAGGGATACCAGTCTACGGGATTATAGGCATGTTGCAGGAGGTAAGGACTTTTTTCATTGATCAGGTGGTTAGGTTTCCTCTGCTCTTTTCCCAATGAAATCCCTCCTCTTTTCCTCAGGCTTCTATTTCTCGCCAGACAAACATTCTACCTGCGAGGACTTTAAATATAGATACTTCGAAGTTACTCCCTGAATTGCCGTATAGACATGCAATATGAATAAGCTTTAGCTTTCTCTTTTTGAGTAGCTTCAAGTAATCCTGATAACGGTTATGCATAAAATCTACAGGCATGATATCTGTTAATTCTCCAGATCCCCGGATACTAGCCCTGTAAGGGTGCGGGTTTAATTGATTTATGGTATCCATTCTACTCCCTCATCTAAACCATGCTGGTGTCACTGATAAATGTTTAACTCTGAACAAACCTTGACGAATAGCCGTTTCTTAATTTATTCTTTATCTCTTTGGATAGATTTCTTATCCCTTTGGATAATAATTACAACCATCTCTCTAAATTTCTGGCTAATCTTGAAACTAAAAATAAAGTTTAGCCAAATTTCCCCAATCTAATTTGTCGTCCCTTAAATATCAACATATCGGTATCTGGCTTGTTGTTTTAATATCTACTTAAATATTTAAAACGCAATTTCTAAAATACGCAAAAGTTTACATATAACTAATCTATTATAACACTTAAGCATGGCACTTAATTTATTTCTTACATATTCTAACCGTCTTTTCTACTCACATTTTCAACTACTATTTGGTGTAAAAAATAAATATTTCTCCTTGTATAAAACAAGAATACAAAAACAAGAAGACAAATATTGTTATGATTAAAGCTGTAGATTTACTTCTTATTTTTATGTTAATTCTCTCTACATCAATCTCAATTCGGAAGAACAGATCCTTTTTGACAATTTGGCTTTTTATATAAAGGAAAGCGTTTTTTGGTACGATATCTTCTTCTCAGTAAGCTTTACTCTGATTTTTTTCCTTGGTCTATTAATGGAAATAGGTTTTCATTGTCAACTCTCTTCTTTACACTTGCTATAGGTGGAACAGTTATCTTTTCAATAACCAATAGCTATTTAAAGCAAAAAGGAAAAATTAATGAAGTGCTCCACAAACAAATTTCTATTTATGAAAAATGGTTTGAAGAAAACGAAAAATCTTTGTCCGTGAAACTGGGAGAAGTTTTTAACAAAAAAACTCTTGCAGAATTTTATGATGCTGTGGATGTTCTCTCCGCAAAACTTAATGTAAACGATTTTAGAAGACTTAGAGCTCCTATTCAAAGGTTTCATTCAATAGTAGTGTTAATCACTGTTTCATATTTTACAGCTATATTGACAGTTATTGCACCATCTAACTTTATAGACCTCCTTTTTTTGCTCTTCACGATTTGCTGTGGTTCGTTTATCTTTTATGCTTACAAAATCTTTAATGATCACAGCAACTGAATATGAGTATTAGCTACGCTATAGAATGCTGTAGAAGATCCTGGAATAAACTTGTACTTTCGAAAACAAAATAACTGTGAAAATTAAGAGATAACAACAGATCTACTTTATGATGCCTCTCCGGAGCGCGTGATTACCTGAACAATTACCTATTAATTAAAAATTAATAATTACAATGAAGTATATATTCTTACATACCAACAAAGATACCAGCAATAAGGTAGAGTTGATCTAGAGACCATGTTCCCTAAAGAATTCAGATATAGTCCAAGAAATCTCAAGGATCTTTTAACTGAGATGAAGGACACTTCCGAACTCATGGTAGACCTTGCATACTCTGCAATGGTCTATGATGATGAGGACATTGCAGAAGAGGTCCTCAATCTTGAGGATAAGATGGATACCCTCGACTATCATATGAAGATGACTGCGATGTTAAGCACACGCAGGGTTGACGAGGCTGAAGAACTCCTGGGTGTTTTGCAGGTTGCTGCCTCCTCGGAGAACATTGCAAATGCAGCAGGAGATATTGCCAAAATAGTTCTTTTGAATATGGGCATTCCTATGGAACTGAAAGTAGCCTTGAGGGAAGCAGAAGAGACAATAGTCAGAGCGACAATTGCAGAAGAATCCGCAATGGTAGGACGTACACTTGGTGACCTCGAACTTGATCTCGAGACAGGAATGTGGGTTATTGCTATCCGGAGAAATGACGACTGGATTTACGACCCTGACAAGGAAACTCGTCTCCGCCAAGGTGATGTTCTGATTGCCAGAGGACATGACGAGGGAGTTCCACTGTTCTTCGAGATGGCAACCACGAGGAAATTTATTCCAAGAGAAATTGAGCACAATAAGCATTTAAAAGACCTTGAACACGCAGTAGATATTATCGTGGATATGAAGAATATGTCTGAACTCTCGGTAGGGTTGGCTTATTCTGCTATCCTTTTTGATAACGAAGATATAGCATATGAGGTTAGTGCCCTAGAATCCGAAATGGATTCTATGAAATACGAACTTCAACATTGGGTACTTGAGACAGCTAAGCATGTTGAAGATGTAAACCAGCTCAGGGGGATCCTTCACCTTGCAAGTGCGTCTGAAGCTATTTCCGACGCAGCCTATGGGATAGCAGACACCGTGCTTAGGGATATCGAACTTCATCCGATTATAACCCTTGCAGTCCGAAATTCCGAAGAGGTTATCACCCGGCTCCAGGTTGAAAAATGCTCTCCTATAGTTGGAAAGACTTTCTCCGAACTGAAACTTGAAACTGAGACAGGACTGCATGTAATGGCAATAAAAAGGGCTGACCGTTGGGTCTATGCCCCCAAGGGCAACATGGTTATCCAGGCAGGAGACATGCTTATTGCACGAGGCTCAAGGATAGGGGAAGGAGCCCTTATAGAGATGTGTGAGTGTAAATTGCACCAGTGA
>JAUPKV010000366.1 GCA_030837265.1 Methanobacteriota archaeon | reverse complement strand
CGTAGCGACCGAAAAGGACACCGTGCTCCCGAAGCGGAACTCGGGAAGCGGAACTCGGGAGGCGCAACTCGGGAGGCGCAACTCGGGAGGCGCAACTCGACTAACAGACACGTGGAATAGGATCTCCGGAGGGCATGTCTACAAAACGTATGCCTCCAAAACGATTTTTCAATATTACTTCTCCTTTGTTTTCTGCGGTGACTTCTCCAATAACTGCAGCGTCTTTACCGTACGGATGCTGCCGGAGGATAGAAAGAACTTCCGCTTCATAGCCTGATTTAATGCCCATAACTGCTTTTCCTTCGTTTGCGACCTCTAGCGGGTCAAGTCCGAGCATCTCACAGGCTGCAGAAACTGCAGGCTTGAAAGGGATCAGGTCTTCTTCAATAAGGATTCCTGTTCCGGATTTTGCTGCCATTTCGTTCAGGGCATTTGCAAGCCCTCCGCGTGTGGGGTCTTTCATTGCCGTAATTACCGGCTTTCCTTCCGGGGTCCTGAGTTTCAGAATAGGCTCTATAAGTTTCCATAGGGGCGCTGAGTCCGAGACAAGGTCGGTATCGAAGTCAAAACCTTCTCGATGAGCCATAAGAGATATTCCATGATCCCCAATAGTGCCTGTGACAAGGATTTTATCCCCGGGACCAAGTCCGGAATCCCTTACAGGACTGTCCGTAATGCCCAGGCCTGCAGTGTTCAGGATTATAGAATCGAGTGCTGCTTTTTCTACTGTTTTCGTATCGCCTGTAATTATGGGTACACCAACTTCGGCAGCAGTTTCATCCATTGTTTTGATTATTTTTTCGAAATCCTGCAATGAAAAACCTTCGGGAACTATAACTGCACAGGTAAGGGCAAGTGGTTTTGCCCCCATTACAGTAAGGTCATTTACCGTACCTGCAACTGCAAGTCTTCCTATGTTGGTATCCGGAAAAAAAGCCGGAGTTATAACATGGCTGTCAGTAGTCAGCACAAGCTCTGATGCGGGATTAAAATTTTCAAGACTTATTGTGGATCCATCATCAAGGCTGTCGAGCCCAATCGAGCCGGCAATTTTATTGTGGAAATTTTTAAGAATTATATCTCCTATCAGTGCCTGCATGACCTCGCCGCCAGCACCGTGCTCAAGAGAAATCGTATTGGGTTTCATAGTTGTCTCAGTTCGTTATTTATTGTGAGCACTTTTTTTAAGGCCAAGCTCAATAAAACTGATCCAGGTTTCTAGGCTTTCCCAGTCATGTTTCGAAGTCAGAATGACAGGAATATCAGGATTTAGAGAAAGAATATCATCTCGCATTTTTTCAGCATTAACGTCAACGGCATGTGCAATGTCTACTTTATTTATTATTGCAAGTTCTGCAGTCTTAAAAATCATAGGATGCTTGAGAATTATGTCATCGCCTTCCGTTACACTTACAATTACAACTCTTAGATTCTCTCCAAGCTTAAAGTCTACGGGACAAATCAGGTTGCCTACATTCTCAATAAAAAGAAGATCCGTATTTTCCAGGTCGACTTCGTTAAGAGCTTTTTCTATAAGTTTCGCATCCAGGTGACATTCCTTTCCGGTATTTACGGGAATTGTCGGAACTCCAAGTTTTCTGAAACGGGAAGCATCCATCTCTGCGATTACATCCCCTGCGATCACAGTTATTTTATACTTATCTTTAAGCTGTTTAATCGCCTCCTCAATCAGAGTGGTCTTTCCTGACCCTATTGCTCCCATAACATTTACCGAGAAGACCTGATACTTGTCAAGCTTCTTTTTGTTTTTTTCAGCAATTTTATCATTTGCCTTAAAAACGTCGTGTTCCATATGAATTACATGCATTAACATAAATATCACTCAGGGGATTACTTTTATTACCTGTCTGCAGCTAAATCATCTTCAGTTTCGATTTCAATACTTTTTATTATAAGTTCTCTGCCGCCAGCAAGGTGGGCTTGTTTTCCACAACTTGGGCATTCCTTAGCAATCTCAATAAAGGCAAGAAGCTCACTGGTGAGTTCGCTGTTTTCCAGAATTTGTTTTTCGTCTATGGCTCCCGCATATCCGCATTCGCATTCCAGAGAAGGGGAGACCATTTCTACAACTAAGTCAGCATCTTCCGCAATACTTCCCGCTGCAATGACTTTAAAAATAAAGCTAAGTTGTTCAGGGTTTGTGTGGCTTAATTTTCCCATCTGAATCGTCACGTATTTGACTTTTATTGCCCCGTGCGCTTCAGCTGTATGCTTAACCTGCTCAAGTATTTCGCTTGCAATAGAAAGTTCATGCAAGTTTGCTACCTCCTGCCCTTGAGTATTTAAACCAATTATAACACATACCTTCCTGGCTGACCATACACGGACCTTCCGGTATCTTCGGAGTACATTCCTTGCCGAAGCTAGGGCATTGGGGAGGCTTTGCTTTTCCTGTGAGGATAGCTGCGCAAATACATCGCTTTTTGCCTTTTCTTTCGCCTTCCTGTTGAATGTTTTCCAGGAAAGGAGTATAAAGATCCTTAAATATTTTTACAGCATCCTTTTCGTCAAATCTTTTCCTTAGTACTAGCCCTGAATGCTCTATTTTTCCGATGCCTCTCCAAACGGAGTCTCTGGTTTCGAATACTTCATCCATTATTCTCAGTGCAATTGGATTTCCTTCGGTTTTTACAGCTCTTGGGTACCCATTGTCCACCTTTGAACAGCCTTCCTCTACCTGCATTTGCAGCAGGTTAATTCCAAGGAGGATGTCGCTGGCTTCAAATCCGCTTACAACAACAGGAAATCCCTTCGTTGCTAGAGGTTCAAATGGTTTTGTACCGATTATAGTTGCTACATGCCCGGGAGCTATGAATGCGTCAACATTTGTGTCACTGGCCAATAGTTCGATTGCAGGAGGCGTTCGCTTCTGTGAGGTAAGCAGACTGAAATTCTCGGGTGTATCTCTCAGAAGAGTAGCCGCATTCGTAGGAACTGTGGTCTCGAAACCTATCCCGAAAAACACAATTTTAAGTTCAGGCTTCTTTTCTGCAAGGGAAACAGCATCATCAATGCTGTAGACCATTCTTACATCTGCACCTTCTGCTTTTGCATCAAACAAACTACCTGCAGAGCCGGGAACCCTCATCATATCTCCAAAAGTGACAACCGTAACTCCACTTTTTGCAAGGGCGACTGCAATATTAATGTCTTCTTCAGGAGTGACACAGACCGGGCATCCGGGACCGCTAATAACGTCAATGTTTTCCGGAAGCACACTTCTTAGCCCATACTTAGCTATTGTCCTCTCATGAGTTCCGCAAACATGCATTATACGCAGAGACACCATTGATTTCCTTATTCTCTCCAGAAGCTTTTTTTCCAGTTCCGGAATAGCTGAAATTAAAGGAGAATTTCCTTTTTCCATTTTTATCAGCACCCATTTATCAAGGGGACTCGTTTTCTAACGTTTCTATCTCATCAAGACCGGCTATCTGTCTGAGAAGCTTCATGGTTTCTTCACTTTCTTCTTCCGAAATCTCATTTATTGCATATCCCACATGGACCAGGACATGTTTTCCGATCATGGATTCTCTGGCGCCTCCCAGAAGATCCATTTTTATATCTCTACAGATGCCGCCCATGTCGACTGTTGCAATGCTTTCATTTACGATAGCCTTAATTTTTCCAGGAATAGCTATACACATGTTACCTCTAATGTTTTCTTTAGAAATATGATCCAATTATGGTAATTGAGTATTTATAAGATTAGTTTTTACATCGAGTTAAATTTTATAGGATTTTTAGCAGAAATAAGTTATAAGATTCTGCGCCTCATGTAGATATAAGTAAAATGTTCGGGGTTTTTATCGTGTTCAGATTATAAAAAGTCTCGGGATCACTCCCATTAAAAGATGAACAGACTGGATCCCCAATCCAGATTGTAGTTTTAATCTTTTATAGTTTTAATCTTAATTTATATTATAACTTGCTTTCTATATTATTATATTTTCCATCCGCTATTTATTTATAATGTTCAATTTTTATTTTTTTATATACATGTTTTCGTTCTTTACTTGCCGCGAATAAGAAATGCAGGTCCATTGAAAAAAACCGGATTCGCAACTTGAAATTAATCCGATAAAAAATTTTTTTCCGCAATTTTATAGTTCTATTTTATAACTTTTGTGGTTTTTCACTTTCCCTGCATAATTTAAAAATGTTTTTTTGTTTAGATTCACAATTTGGCT
>JAUPKV010000365.1 GCA_030837265.1 Methanobacteriota archaeon | reverse complement strand
TTTTGGTCTTGACGTTAAATGTTAAATTCAATGTGTCTCCAGGTCCTATCAAACCTATATTCGAATAACCCTTACCCAATACTTCAATTTCATCAGTTCCAATAAGCGATGCACTAACAATATATGCATTCATATCGAATGTTTTACTGTCCTCCTGTACGTAAACATCTCCGGTTGCCATATTCTTAAGAGATATGGTAACAGTCCCGTTATCCCCTGGGAAAAGTGTGGGAGGGTCTAATTGATAGCTTAATTCGACAGTTGGCCTTACAGTAGTATCTCCCGCAGCTTGAATTATGGAAAGTGTTAACAGTATAAGAATTGGAAGCAGCCTTACTGTTAGTTTTTGTATCAAGTCAGCCCTCCGATTAATACGTAAGCCTGGTAAATAAGAGAAATACCTACTGGAATACCGACAGTGATGATGGCATTTTTTACTGACATATTTCGTGCATGTATGAGTGCAAATACCCAAATGTTTGCAGAAACTAAGAAACACAGAATTCCAAATGTTTGCGCTGTGAGAGATAGAGGGTTATTTGCCAACATCTTTGTAAGATTTTCTGCAAAAAGTTGTGGATTTTGTGACGAAGCATTTAATGTGGGTAGCAATGTATAAAAAACAAAAAGACTTACAATGCCGCTGAATATTTGCGGCACAAATCCATAGCTTACAAACTCCAGCGTCCTTTTAAAAGAACCCACGGAATGAAAAACAGATGAAATTAAATAGAAAATTCCAGTCAATATGATCCAATATACAAATGTCCCAATCAATGCTCCGATGACACCACCTAAAATCACAAAAAGCATAACAGAACTTGCTTCAGAAGGAAGGGATTCTTTAATTTTGTTCATAATTAGAAAGCTTGAACCTATAGCAATTAAAGATGTGACAAGCATTATCAATAGAGGGTATTTAAAACTGACCTCAGTTTTCAATTTCTCGCTGAAAAATAAATTGGGATTAAATAATAAAGTTTTCATATCTTTTCCTCTAAATTTTAAACTGCATTCAACAAATTTTACATAATAAATTCTGATGTTAATTAATTTTCTGATATTTAAATATAATTTTAACAAATTTCGTGTTTAATAGCCTGAGTTATACTCTCCACAGAAATAAAAATAATTGAATTGGCGTTGAAATAATTAATTTTCTGAATAGAATTACGTTATTCAGTTAGGTTTTTTCTACTTCTGCCAGATTTATTCGTATAATCGAGCAAAACTTCTTCATTCCACTTATTTCTTCAGAAAGGACATTTGAGATACCTTGCCTGGAAATCTAGAAGTGATTTGCTGGTTGATATTAGAGAGCCTGTTTTGATGCAGGATCTATATTCAAATTTTACCACCGTCGAAAGAACTTGAGTAAACGTTTAGAGATTGACTATATATAGATTTCCTTTCCAAAACTTTCTGTAACTTTTGTATTGGAAAGCATCTGCTCTCCAAGAGAAAGTTTGAAACTATTTCTAAATAATTTTATAATTTAACCATAAAAGATATATTGGAGGTCAAATAAACTTATTCCTATACTTGGATTTTTATATAATAGTGTTGAATAAAACTAACTCGACACACAGACACAATGAGACCTCGATCCCTGTATAGAAATTATATCTACCGAACTTGAGTGATATTATCTTAAAAAAGCTATTTCTCCCAAAAATAAAATCCTTAAATTTTTAATCGAACAAATTTCTCTTTCCTCTTAAATTGAGTCGATTCTATACTCAAATGAAAAAATAGATTTGGCCTAAAATGCAGATATCTGTCTCATCTCGTATCCTCCGGGATAATATAATATTGTTAGTTCTTGTTAGTTGTCCTCTGTAAATGTTGATCCGGTACTGATCGCAACAGGATTGTATTCATTGTACTTCTTGTTCAGAAGAGAGTACTTTTGCTCCCCCAGGGATTCACCCCCTCCTTCTGTTCTAATTTTAGGGAGCTCTCACTTTAAGAAAAGTAGTTTAGCGAGCTAAAGAAGCTCAAATAAGAAATAATCAATTTAATTGAAAGATTTATATATTAAAATATTAAAGAAATGTATTTAATTCAGGAAATCGGAAAGTCATAGTAAAACTTATACATGACTTATGACATTTAATCGCAGGTTCAGATGATGAAAGCAGTACTAGGCTTAGAAGACGGAACAGTTATTAGGGGCACCGGTTTTGGTGCAGAAGGCACGGCTTGCGGCGAACTTGTTTTTACCACTCAATTCACAGGATATGAGGAGGCACTGACTGATCCTTCTTATAAGGGTCAGATATTGATGTTCACCTACCCCCTGATAGGGAACTATGGTGTCAGTGGGGAGCGTTTCCAATCAGACAACATCCATGCGGAAGGACTTGTTGTCCGGGAAGCATGTAAAAATCCATATCACTATAAATCAACTCGTTCTATCCACAAATTTTTAGAAGACGAAGGAAAACCAGGAATTGAAGGCGTAGATAGCCGTATGCTTACAATCAGGACAAGGGAACGCGGGACGATGCGAGCAGCCCTGATCACTGGTAGCGATGATGGGGAAGAGGCTGTGGAAGTGGCAAGGAATTTCCCGCAAATGACAGATGAGGAGTTGATTGCCCTTGTTACCTGTAAAGAACCCCGTTTTATTCCCGGAGCAGAAGGAGTCTGGAAGGGCAGCAGGCGAAAACATGCAGTTGTAGTGGACCTCGGGATAAAGCGCAATATCATAAATAACCTGCATAAACGGGGAATTGACCTTACACTGGTTCCTGCTACCACAAAACCCTCGGAAATTGCAGGCTACGAACCGGACCTTCTTTTTGTCTCAAACGGGCCCGGAGACCCTGAAAAAGCAGTAGATGCAATTAATGCCGTTAAAGCCTTCGCAGGCACGATTCCGGTCTGTGGAATCTGTTTTGGGCATCAAATCATCTCCCTTGCCATGGGAGGAAGGACTTACAAGCTGAAATTCGGGCACAGGGGAGGAAACCAGCCTGTAAAAGACCTTATTGAAAACAAGGTTTTCATAACTTCGCAAAACCATGGGTATGCAGCTGATGCGGATTCTCTTGACGGCACGGGACTGTACGTCAAGTACCTGAATGCAAATGACAATACCGTAGAAGGAGTTGCCCATAAAGACCTGGACATATTCAGTGTGCAGTTCCATCCCGAAGCCCAGGCAGGGCCGATGGATACCGAGGAAACGTTCTTCGGCAAGGTTGTAAAAGTCCTCGGAGGTGAGGCATAATGCCCAGGCGCGAGGACATAAAAAAAGTCCTGCTTATAGGTTCGGGGCCTATAGTTATCGGGCAGGCTGCAGAATTCGACTTTTCAGGCAGCCAGGCATGCAGGTCTCTAAAAGAAGAAGGCGTGCAGGTTGTACTTGTTAACTCAAATCCGGCAACCATCATGACAGACCCCGAGATGGCGGATGCGATATACATAGAACCCCTTGATGCAAAGATTATTGAAAAGATTATTGAAAAAGAGCGCCCCGATGGAATTGTTGCAGGCATTGGAGGGCAGACAGGCCTGAATATCACAAGTGAGCTTGCAGAAATGGGCGTCCTTGATAAATATGGGGTTCAGACTCTTGGGACCCCTGTCGAAGCCATCAAAAATACGGAAGATAGGGAACTATTCAAAGAAACAATGCTCAGGATAGGAGAAAAGGTTCCCTTAAGCCGTGCAGTCCACACTTTAAAAGAGGCAGAAGAGGTTGTAGAGGAACTTGGCCTGCCCTTAATCATCCGTCCGGCTTACACTCTCGGCGGGGCTGGAGGCGGAATTGCCCGCACGAAGGAAGAACTGCTTGAAATCACGGAACGCGGGCTCAGGCGCAGCCGCATTTCCCAGGTGCTTATTGAAGAAAGCGTGCTCGGATGGGCAGAAGTTGAGTATGAGGTCATGAGGGATGCAAACGATACCTGCATCGTGATCTGTAACATGGAAAATATTGATGCCATGGGAGTGCACACCGGGGAATCGGTAGTTGTTGCCCCATCTCAGACTCTGACCGATGCAGAGCACCAGATGCTCAGGAGTGCCTCAATCAAGATTATCCGCGCCCTCAAGATCGAAGGAGGGTGCAATATCCAGTATGCCTTAAAAAAAGGCGACTACCGTGTTGTAGAAGTAAATCCAAGGGTTTCGCGGTCCTCAGCCCTTGCATCCAAAGCAACGGGTTATCCGATTGCCCGTGTGACCGCAAAGATTGCAATCGGCATGACTCTTGATGAAATCATAAATAACGTTACCAAGAGCACCCCTGCTTCTTTTGAGCCGGCTCTGGACTATGTGATTACCAAGATCCCCAGGTGGCCTTTTGACAAATTTGTAACTGCAGACAAGACCCTGACAACAGCTATGAAAAGTACCGGAGAGGTCATGGCAATAGGCAGGACAATGGAAGAGTCACTATTAAAAGCTTTTAAGTCCCTTGATATCGATAATCAGCTGGGTATAAAGCACTGGGAAGAAGCGGAAATTAAAACTCTGCTTAAAACCCCGACAAGTGAGCGGCTTTTCGTTATTTTCGATGCGCTGGAAAAAGGCATGTCGGTAAAAGAAATTGCCGAACTTTCAAGCATCAATCCCTTCTTTATCTCTAAAATGAAAAAGATCACGGATATGGAAAAGCGCATTCGAGGAGAAGAATTAACTACTGAATTGCTGTGTGAAGCAAAAACCATGGGATTCCCGGATATTCGCCTTGCGGAACTGACCGGTAAGACCTGGCAGGAAATAAGCGACCTCAGGCATGCAGCAGGCAGTGTGGCTACCTTCAAGATGGTGGACACCTGTGCAGCCGAATTCCAGGCAGCTACTCCTTATTATTACTCTACTTACGAAGACGTCTGTGAAACAAACCCTACTGACCGGAAAAAGATCCTTATCCTCGGTGCAGGGCCGATCAGGATAGGACAGGGTATCGAATTTGACTACTGCACTGTGCACGCAGTCGCTGCTCTTAGAGAAGAAGGAATAGAGACCCATATTATTAATAACAACCCGGAGACTGTGTCTACGGACTTTGATACCTCTGACAAGCTCTTTTTCGAACCTCTCACTCTGGAATACGTAATGAACGTGATCGAACGTGAGAGGCCTGACGGAGTCCTGGTACAGTTCGGAGGCCAGACCTCGGTAAACCTTGCACTTCCACTGAAGCGCGAATTAAAGCGCAGGACCGATCTTGATACTGTAATTATGGGCACTGACCCTGACGACATGGACCTTGCCGAAGACAGGGAGAAATTCTATCTCCTTATGCAAAAGCTCGGGATCCCACAGCCTGAAGGCGGATATGCAACTTCCCATAAGGAAGCAATTGAGGTTGCAAAGCGGATCGGTTTCCCTGTCCTTGTGCGCCCCTCCTATGTACTCGGCGGGCGGGCGATGGAGATCGTGTATGACGAAATCGACCTCGAACGCTATATGAAAGAAGCAGTGAGAGTCTCTCCAGAGCATCCGATCCTGATTGATGATTTCCTTGAAGCTGCCTGCGAGATTGACGTGGACGCAGTCTGCGACCAGGAAGAAGTGCTTATCGGGGCAATCATGGAGCACATCGAAGAAGCCGGCGTACATTCCGGAGACTCAGCCTGTGTAATTCCTCCCCAGTATCTCTCTCCTGAGACTCTTGACCAGGTAAGGGCCTATACCCGGAAGATTGCCCTTGCACTCAAGGTAAAAGGGCTGATCAATATCCAGATGGCAGAAAAAGACGGTAAAGTCTACGTGCTTGAAGCAAACCCGCGCTCAAGCAGGACAATTCCCTTTGTCTCAAAAGCCGTAGGAATCCCGCTTGCAAAGATTGCCGCCAAAGTGATTGCAGGGCACAGCTTAAAGGAGCTGGGATATACGGATGAGCCAAAACCCAGACACGTTTCGATTAAAGAAGTCATCCTGCCCTTTGACAAACTGCCAGGAGCCGACCCGGTACTCGGCCCGGAAATGAAGAGTACGGGCGAAGTCATGGGAATCGACTACGATTTCGGAAGGGCATACTTTAAGGCAGAGCTTGCAGCCGATAACCTCCTGCCCCTTACCGGAAAAGTTTTCCTCTCCATCAGCAATGCAGACAAAACCGAACTTGTGGAAGTCGCCCGGAAATTGCAGGCAGCCGGTCTTGAACTGATGGGCACGGAGGGCACTGTGAAGTACCTTAAAGAGCGCGGGATCTTCATGAACACAGTAATGAAGGTTCACGAAGGAAGCCCAAACGTCATAGATATGATGCGCAGGGACGAAGTCGACCTTATAATCAACACCCCAACAAGCAAAGAGTCCCGCAAGGACGGTTATAGGATCAGGCGGGCAGCAGTGGACTTCAAAGTCCCGTATATTACTACTATCCAGGCAGCACAGGCTGCAGCCGATGCCATCGAAACCATGAAGAAAGGCGAAGACCTTACAATCAAATCCATCAACGAGTACCACAAAGAGATGGAAGAGGCAAACAAAGCCGAAAAGGAAAGTATGATGGAGCAGGAAAGTAAGATCGAACTGCCAAAACAAAACAAAAATCAGGGAACTCTCAACTGATATTACATGGAACATTAAGCTAAACTAATGAATGTAAGTAGAAACCTTACTCTCGCATAAATAATAGCCTGGTTTGGGGTCATTGTCACTTTGTGTCCTCCCAGGCAAAAAATAAAATGCAAAATCGTTGTACAATGATTTTACAGCGATTTTCAAAATCTGTTTTCTTGCCGAAGCAAAATTTCATCATTCTATCTAACCTGAGGCAGTACTGCGTCCCCAGCTACATATTCCATGAACCCGTTGGAAGTAAATGAAATTGGCTTTCCTTTTATTTCCCCATTAACCTGATAGGTTCCTCTCATTTCCCAGATTATCCTGAATTCCGTCACCATATTTCCATTTGTATCAAGCGTTGGTATTGTTATCGGAATTGCAGAAGAACGTGCAAAATCTGTAGTGAAATTTATGTTGAGATAATCTCCTGACCTGGACGAAACGTTTATTTTGGTGTTAAAAGGCAGAGGGAAACTGTTTCCGGGTAGGAAAAGCACCTGGGAAATCGGAATGTCTTGAGAATTAAAGTTATAATGTTCAACTCGCATCTCCTTTTTAGTAAAAGTGGCAATAACTTTACGGTCACTCCACAGATTCAGGTCTGAATTAAATGATTGAGTGTCATCGGGATCAGTTATATTTCCAAAGTTAATCGAATATTTTCCGATGTCATTTCCATTCAGACTGTTTTTGGACTCCGTAACCTGACCCCAATCCCAGCCCAGGTCTCTCCAATTCCAGTATCCCCAGTTGTGGTCATGATAACCGATTGCATTCTTCAGGGTATACTCTTTCCCATTAAGTGTGTATTTTCCGTTAACTTTCATTTTTGGTGAAGCCACTATCCATTTGATAACTCCCCCATTCGGTAAGCTGGGAGTGCTGAATTCATGAGAAGGTTCAGCTTCCGGTTTAAACAACGCGTCAAGAGCTCTCGTTCCGTCTTCAGATACGATATGTACGGAATAACCCTCCGGAGTCAATTTGATGCTACTATTGTTTATCGTGACGTCCGGAGTTTTCGAAGAATATTGCGCAATGCTTAGGGGATAAGCATTAAAATAGGTATTTGAACTCCCATCGTTGAAATAACAGGCAAGTAATACCTGTGATGCATCCAAAGCCCCATTAAGTTTAAGTACGCAGATAAGTGAAAGTTGCTGTTTTTCATCCACTACGTTGAAGTAGTGCCATTCATTGTACAAAGGAATCCGGGTACTGTCTGTCGGAGGATGAAAAACATCAATCTTCTTGAGTTCTTTATAAAAGCTGTTACTGGAATCCGCAAGCGAAACCCCAGAAAAGATTATTACAAAAAGTAATACCAAAATCACTGATTTCACTGTCTTTAGAATATTCATCTATAATACCCCTGATAAGTACAGGCCTATCCATAAATATAGGAGAAGGACTTAGAAAGAAGCACTACTTAGAAGCCCATCTTAGAAGTCCATCTTAGAAGCCCATATTTCTCACAGTCATACATAACAGAGATTATAAAAATGTATTTAACTTGACTTTCCCATTCATCTATTCCCATTCCTCTTTTCCCATTCATCTTTTCCCATTCATCTTTTCCTATTCCCCTTTTCCTATTCCCTGAATTTTTTCAGCGAAGGTATGGAATTATGATTTTCCGTATTTCCAGAGAAAATGTTTATTCTGCCATCCGAAGATATTTATTTAATACTTCACTTTTACATGTCATTTGTTTTAACTCATCGATTTAATCTGTCAATTTGTTTTAACCCATTATCCACTAACCATAAAGAGGTTTCAAAATCATGGCAAAGAAAGTTGCACTTGCATATTCCGGAGGGCTTGACACATCAGTGTGCATTCCCATCCTCAAAGAAAAGTACGGGTACGACGAAGTGATTACAGTATCAGTCGACGTAGGCCAGCCCGAAGCAGAGATCGAAAAAGCTGAAGTAAAAGCTCGGAAGATCAGCGACAAGCACTACACAATCGAAGCAAAGGAAGAATTCGTAAAAGACTACATCTTCCCCCTGATCAAAGCCAACGGCAGCTACGAAGGCTACGTTATGGGTACATCAGTAGCCCGCCCTCTTATCGCTAAAAAAGTAGTAGAAGCAGCCATTAAAGAAGGAGCTACAGCCCTTGCCCACGGCTGCACCGGAAAAGGCAACGACCAGCTCCGTTTCGAAGCCGTCTTCCGCCAGACCGACATGGAAGTAATCGCCCCCATGCGTGAAATGAACCTGACCCGCGAATGGGAAATCAACTACGCCAAAGAACACGGCATCCCCGTCGAAGCCACAAAATCCAAACCCTGGAGTGTCGACGAAAACATCTGGAGCCGCAGCATCGAAGGCGGCCGCCTTGAAGACCCCTCCTTTGTCCCCCCCGAAGAAATCTACGAGTGGACCAAATCTCCCGAAAACGCCCCCAACACCCCCAAGATTATTGATATTGCCTTCGAATCCGGCATCCCAATCTCCCTGGACGGCGAAAAATTCACCGGCTATAATTTAATCAAGACCCTGAACGGAATTGCAGGAGAAAACGGCGTCGGCCGAACAGACATGATAGAAGACCGTGTCCTCGGCTTAA
>JAUPKV010000364.1 GCA_030837265.1 Methanobacteriota archaeon | reverse complement strand
CCAGAAGCACGTTTCCTTTCCAGTACCAGGTTTCAGCATTGTCAGGCCTCATAATGGGAGCTTTATTTCTGGAGAAGAAGCTGAACCTTGGAAGTTTGCATGCCCAATCAGAAGCCTGTTTGGGTTCGGCAGCAAGAGCTCTGTCAAAGGTTTCCAGAGCTTTTTCCGAAAGCCCCATTTTGAAGTAAACAATTCCTTTGCTTGTCAGGATTTTAGGGGATTCGGGATCTAGAGAGAGAGCTTTGTCAAAAGCTTCGAGAGCTTCTTCATTTCTGCCCAGCGCAGAGAGTACAAATCCTTTATTGGACCATTCGGTTGGGCTGTCAGACTTGATTTCAAGAGTGGAATCAATAATATCCAGAGCTTCCTGATATCTTTCAAGCTTGAAAAGAGACATTCCGCAGAAGGATCTGGCTTCCTGAGCCTTTTCAACAAATTCTTTTGCTCTTTCCTGCTTTCCTTTTTGACTAAGCAGGTCACCCATTTTTTTCCAGGCTTCTTCCGCTTTCCCATAAGCAGCAAGAGCTTCTTCATAACTGCCCATCTGGAAGAGAATCTTTGCTTTTTTACAGTTATCCTCGGCCAATCTATCAAGGTCTCTGAGTGAATTTGCCATTTTTGCCATTTTTGCCTCGTATACAGAAGTGTTGAGAAAACAACTCAAAGCATGAAACAATGAATTGTAAATGTATAATATTTTGAAATATTATAAATCCTACATTCCGCAGTATTTTTTTGAAATTCAATATTTTTCCTGATAGCGTTTTTGGAACACGTCCAAGTAATTTTGATATTTACTGGCACTTGGTGAAAATTGTATGATATCGTTTTTTGATCTCTAAATACACCATGTAGTTGCTTTTACCTCCTTCATAAAAGTCCAATAAATACACGTTTGATTGAAAATCGATAGCAAGAAAAATTGTGAATATACGAAAATTTACTGCGGAAAGTGGGATAAATTATAATACTCTTATTATTACATATGAATTCTTTTTCATAATGCATTCGTCTTTTTATTGTGTGATTCTTTTTGATTTTCCGTAATTTATTTATTGAATGCCGGCAAACGATATCCTGTAGGTGATGAGGTCCGCCCAGACTTTACAGTCTAAACCGCTTATGCTAATGACTTCTACACAGCTGTTGAGGTTTTAATGTGTATACTATTTTATTGATCGGCATAGGCGGCTTTATAGGTTCTATCCTGAGATATATTTTAGGTGGATGGATACAGAACAGTTTTGTTAATTTTCCAGTAGGAACTCTAGCCATAAACACTATTGGCAGTTTCTTTTTGGGCTTAATAATGTACCATTCTGAATATCAGGGTTTCTTTAGTAATGAAACTAGAATATTTCTCACAATAGGCATTTTAGGAGCTTTCACAACACTATCAACGTTTGGTTACGAATCATTCCGATTGATTGACGACTCAAAATTGACACTCATGGCAATAAATGTAGTATCGACAGTGTTATTTTCCATGCTGGCCGTATATTTAGGTAAGATTGTAGCTCTAAGTATTAGCTCTTACCTATTGGGAGGAATGAAATGAAAACGGATCAAATGATGGGTTGTGAGGAAAATTGCATGAAAAAAGAGTCTACAGCCATATTATTGAGAATATTCATAGGGGAATCTGATCATTTCAAAGGTAAACCATTATACATGCACATCGTCGAAATGCTAAAAAGTGAAGGCATAGCCGGAGCAACTGTTTTTAGGGGCATTGCTGGCTTTGGGAAACATAGCCGAATTCATACAACTTCTATATTGCGTTTATCAACTGACATGCCAATACTTATCGAAGTTGCTGATCTTGAAGAGAATATTGATAGGATCAGACCAAAATTAGATAAGGTAATTACTCAAGGATTAATCACAGAAGAAAAAATTAAAGTTGTGTTTTATGATAGTGATAAAAATAAATGATGCTATCGTTATTGCTGTATATTACAAGTTACTCTATCCTGATGTATTAGCCATTCAGGCGCGGTCTCCAATCCACCGCGCCTTTTTTTATTATTGTTTTACTCCTAAAAATTAGCACTTAAATAATCTGAACTTGTAAGGCGATCTTATGCCCTCAGCACTTCTTCGCATGTATCTTAAGCAGAACGCAACCTGTCATGGCAAATAAGTCTACGAAAAAGTTACAAAATTTTTACGTGATCAATATTTTATGCTCCTAAATTTCTCAATTTTTACTTTTCCTTATTTATTTTTCACATTATTTCTCTTTACTTTCTATTTACCTTTCAAACCAGACTCTGTAAATAAACACACTGTTGTATCAGAGGGCATTGAAGATAGAATTTCCAGTCGCGCCCTATGGTACGGCGAATGCCTGCGTTAAATGAAATATTCTGATCTTATTATGTTTCCTCTCATATTTAATTTTGTAAGGATATTCTTCAACGTAAAAAGCCTGTTAAGCGTCAGAAATGTCCTATTTGAAGGACAATTAATTTAATTGATAGTTTTATATATTAAAACTTTCAAGAAATAGCT
>JAUPKV010000363.1 GCA_030837265.1 Methanobacteriota archaeon | reverse complement strand
GATTTGTTTGAATCCGAATCCAGGAAAGGGCACTCACCAACGGAGGTTTCTTCTGTAGCTTGCAGCTTCTCCTCTTTCGACGTTTGTGCTTCATTTTTGCCTTTGGTCTCTTTTTTATTGACCATATTATCGCATCCTTTGAACCTTAATCGCTATAATGATCACATATACGCTGTAATGATCATATATCTGTACTTAGTAACGAATCGCTGCCAAATTTATGTGCACAATTTTGGACATGCTTGAAACCATAACAATAGATGAAATCAGAGAGTTTTCCGTCAGATGGACGTATATATAAGATTTTAACCTTAGTAAAAGGACACTCTCAGACTAATGTTCATTCCTTCTTACTCATTGGCCAGGAAGGGGAGGAGAATGCTCACATTATTCCCACTTGGGGTTAATTCAATCATGTCAGTACATATTTTGTCTTTTTCTAATAATTTCCGAAATTTTTAATTCTCTAAATTATTTTACAATTACTAATAAATAATGTCTCTATAGATAATTTAACATGAGTATTCTCTTGTTCTGATAGATAAATAAGAGAGCTTATCCCGAACTAAATTATGTTAAAAATTACAAATTTAGTATTATGTATTTCTATGAAATTGATGATATTCTCTGTGAGTCCATAGGAAACTGATTGCCTATAAAGCCGCGCAGTTTTGTAGCAGGATCTTCTACTGGTTTGTCGTTGTTAAGTATCAGAATAGCTGTATCTAGTAACATAAATTTTTACATTAGCCATGTGTACTTTTAATTCTATTGCAATTCTTCTGGTTTTAGGGTACTGAAACTCATAAATGACTGGTAATGTAATACATTGAAAGAGGGTATGCTGAAGGAGAAATCAACATCAAAATAGAAGGTAGGGAAGGATCATGAATGGAAAACACATTGGGAAATCAGAAGTTTTAAGTGAACTCCCAATATTAGGAAGCGAAGGTAGATAACTTGCCATAATTCTGGAAGTTTCAGAAATCTGAGGGAAAAAAGCAAGTAAAGGAGATCTTTCTGTTGACACGGAAAATCAAACACATGATATAAAAATAGGAGTTTCTGCCTGAAGGTCAAGCAATGATGAAACTACCTGCAGTTTATTCAGAGTTTAACATAGAGAACTATATTTTATTGAAAAGTAAACCAATATTCGAGAGTTGCCCAGCCAGGTCAAAGGCGCCAGATTCAGAGTCTGGTCTTGTAGGAGTTCGTGCGTTCGAATTGGATCTCCCGCATCCAAACTTTTCTCTATTTTGTAATTAGACAGAATTCGCTCTTATAACATCCCACCAGACCGCAACTTTTCCATTTGGGGCCTGCCCTGGAACTGACTTTGTGAAGGTTATATTCTTCATTACATATCAGCAACCGCATTCTAACTTATATTGTTGGCTTTACTTCATTAGGAATTGTACTATTTTTGAAATATATCAGCTATTGTTGTCGATAATAAATTTTACTCCTGCTTATTGGTTAGCTCCTTCAGAATTTGTTCCAGCCAGCAATGACAGGTCGCTAGTTACGCGACACCAGCCGCGATCCACTGAAATTCTTTAAATGGAATGTCATGGTTTTATCCTTTAGTGACTTTCATTTTCCTGGTGTGTTATTGATGGCGGCGCCCGTATGAGACAATATAGGCAGCGTTGCGAGCCTGAATCATAGGGTCGGCCGGCTCGATGCCCGCTGGCAATTGGGCGGGACGGAAGAGAAGAGCGCGTTCCACTGCTTCACTATCAGGGACAGCTTTTGTAACCTCGATGACGCCAATCTCGACGATCTTGCGTGTGTCAGGCCACGCAATTGAAGGATCATCTATCTTATCTCCCGGTTCCGATATTTGAACGCGCAAATTGAACCTAATTGGTGAACGTGCTACACGCTGGCGAATCTCATTGGAAAGGTAGTCAGGACCGACCTTTGCAATCTCTTCTGCAGTCAAAAACTGGTTTCCCTCCTGGGGCTCAACGCGATAGCGACCGAAATGGCTCTCTTCCTGTGCATTGGTGAACTTAAAACTGTTGACACCGAAATAGGTAAGCGTTGCATAGCTGACTGGCGGTGGCTGTTGTGATTCTAGGAATGACTTCGAAGTCGGATGTGTCGAAAGGTATGTTTCAGCCGGCGTCGGTGCAGCAACCCCAGGACCACTAGAGCCGATCGCAATTAAAAATCGCCGAAACTCATCAGTGGTTGCGGCCGGAAATCCATTGAATGAGTGTATCACGAGATCCGTTTCCGACCCATCCGGCAGGTGGAACTTCAATGCCAGACCACGTGGGTTTGCAAGCGCGTCTGTGTCTGATACTGTGGGTATGCCTGCAAAATCGGAAAACCGGATGGTCAAGGGAACTGCTACCTTCTGAAAGTGCGGTGCCTTACTCAATGTCGACGCCGAGTGACTGGGGAGAAGTCTTCCCTCCAGCACGATGCCTTTCGCATGGACTGGGCGATAGTAGTTTTGCTTACCGAAAACAAGATTGAACGCGTCGACTAACTCAGCCGGTGTCGAGCTTTGCGGCGAGGACGTCTCTGGTCCTCCCTCTGCCTGTTTTTCTCCAATTTCGTCGTTCAAAAGTGTATGACGTTTATCATCCAATGACATTACAAAATCTCCTTTCAATTATTTTGCTTATGAGCTTCATGTTAAGTATCTCTCAATCTCCTGATCAAAAACACGACCCAATAACCATAAGTTCAGCAACTGCTTGGTTGATAGTAATTCATTGTGGTGTTTCTTGATCATTGTTTCTCTAAAGAATGTTTATCCCGAAACTCACCGAAGACTCGCAGTTTAGCCCCCTGCCTGACACATTGAAAAATGCGAGCAAATCCTCGTTCCCCTGATATTTGAGAGTCGTGCACATACTGTTCGACGCATCCTTGTAGATCTTCAGCGTGGCATCCTTGACAATCTTGAACGAGAGAAGAGCCGAAACGCCGATCGGCATTATCTGGTCATCGTCTCCATGCAATCAGCTGGCACATCGAACTTCTTCGATGGAACCAGAATGATCGCATACGCCTTCCTCCCCTCCTCGAATATAAAATAAAGCATTGACAATTCTACATCGATAGAGGTTTAACTGCTTTAGACAACAATATCCTGGTAACTTCTCTTAGGAACTAAAATTCACTTCTGCCAATTTGCTATCCGCTTTCAGATATAGCCTTTTTATCTCCTGATTCTAAATCAGGTTGCTTTACCGTTCTGGCAGAAGTACATGGACGGCGTTCCTTCTCCGAGATTATACTCTTTCCAGACAGCGCAGGTATAACAAATGCATTGCTGGTTAGGGTCAAGATCCTGACAGGTAGCTTTGCCTGCAGAACAGTAGATTCCTGGAACGTCTTGAGGCTCCGGAACTTCTCCTTCCTGTGCGTTTTCCAATCCCCTTACCAAGTTGTCAAGTTTATCCATTGCACATTTGCTGTCAGCCTGGACAGGACACTTTGGACACATACATTTCTTGATATTCTCTATAGTGTATGGAACTTTCGAATTCCCACTCGTATTCATTTTATCCCCCGAATAATATTAATGAAAAAATATTCATTACATATCTTAAATTTAGAACATAAAAGCCTTTTCAGTTTTCGGAATAATTATAACTTATGTGGTTGGACTGAAAAAGCAGTTTTTAATATACTGGTCAATTCAATAACGTAAATCCTATTGCATACCTGTGTTATAGATCAGTCTACCTGAATTATAATACAAAGATCAATTTTCGAGTAATTATCGATTAGGGGGGATAAAATGATTTTTGAAACAAATGTAGTTGAGACTATTCAGAGAACACCTGATATAAAGAGTATAAGATTTGAGAAGCCTCAGGGATTCCATTACCTTGCAGGCCAGTATATATTCGTAACTCTTGGTGATGATCCTGACCAGGTGACAAAACACTTTACATTATCCAGTAGCCCTACTGAAGACTTCCTCGAGATAACTAAGAGGCTGACAGGCCATCCCTTCGCAAATGTTCTGGCAAGCCTGGGTGCAGGTGATAAGGTTTCTATGATGGGAGCTTATGGGGATTTCACCTTCCAGGGCGAGTATGATAAGGTAGGCATGCTCTCAGGAGGTATTGGTATAACTCCATTAAGAAGCATGATTAAATATTCGATAGATAAGAAGCTAAATGTTAGCATAATCCTGCTTTACTCCAATAGATTTGAGAATGATATAGCCTTCAGAGATGAACTGGAAAATATTCAGACGGAAACCCCAAACATAAAAGTAATTGAAACAATTACTAAACCCGGACTAGACTGGAAGGGGGTGTCAGGGAGGGTAAATGTGGGAATGGTCAAAAAATTTATACCAGATTTAATGGAACGCACTTTCTACACAAGTGGCCCACAGAAGATGGTAGATGCAATGGTCTCTCTTTTAAGGGAACTGGGAATTCCGGAGAAACAGATAAAGCAAGAATATTTTCCCGGTTATGATTGATTTACGAGC
This sequence comes from Methanobacteriota archaeon, assembly GCA_030837265.1. Next base: position 1,837 of record JAUPKV010000363.1, on the reverse strand, counting down.
AAAATCCACAAAAAGAAGCAGGACTTACAAGTGATCAAATGGCGGTCGAAAAGGAAGAGAAAAGGTATGAGAAAAAGGGTCCAAAACGTCTTTTTATCACCAAAGAAATCGACATATGCTTATGAGAACGGGGAATTTATTCTGCCAGAGTTCTTTGATGCTACACTGCCTATTAAGGGAGAAATGGTTGTATCCCGGAAATCCAAAGCCTTCGATCCGAAGGTATTCTTCGATCCCTAGGATAAGGTAAACGAATTTATTCTAATCCCGGGCAGCCATACAGGCACACATATGGATTCAAGATTATATCTCCGAAATGGAAGTGAAGGGACTGCGTCCCTGCCTCTTGAGAGTTTTTATGGAAAATGCAGAGTGTTTGATTTTGACCTATGTGGAAAAAGAAATCTACAGGCAGGACCTTGAAGAATTTCAAATCGGAAAAGGGGACGTACTCCTCCTCAAGACTAGAAACTCTTCCATGTGATATACAAAATTTAAAGAGGATTTATCTAGCTATATGCCTTTTATAGAACTCTGAGTTATTCATTATTATGGTTGACACACCCGAAAATTTACTCAGTAGGATAATTTGGCTGATTATTATCTTTGCTGTTCTCACTATTTTGGGAAAATGGGTACTGCCTGTTAAGTCCTAATTCTAGGAGATGTGCATAACAATTTAAATTTTCACATTTAGGAAAGGTATCCAGAGTCCAGTTTCGTAGGAATTCGTGCGTTCGAATCGCACCTCTCACATTCAGATCTTTTTTATTCACTTTTGTGATTTAAACATATTTGAGCCAGATCATCCCTTTTATGTCACTGCACATCTTATAGTAAATTCTGTACATTATTTTTAGCGAGATGCTCATTAAAAAATTCAATTGATTTTTACAAATAAACCGCCCAAAGTATTGAAAAATAGACTTTTGCCAGCTATGCTTAGAAATCACATGAAGTATCAAAAATTAGAGTACAAAAAGATCATAATGCTTGCTGTATTATGGCTGCTGCATTCTGATTGCCGGAGGTAAATCCCGGATTTTTTTTGAATTATGCTTATCTGCTAGAGAATTCCGAGTATAAACATTTGTATCTCAACTCGCTTTTAAGAGACTGCAAGAGTTTAAAAATCAAACTAGCTAATATCTTTTTATGCCTGTAGAGACAAGAGAAATTTCAGTCGTTGGAAAGGAAGACTGTGGAATTGTTGATATCACTGAAATGGTATCAAAGGAAGTCAAAAACTCAAAAATAAGAAGCGGAGCAGTTACGGTTTTCTGCGTCGGATCAACCGGAGCAATAACCACAATGGAATTCGAGCCAAATCTTTCAATAGACGTTTCAGAGATTCTTGATAAGCTAATCCCTCTGGATAAGGACTACCATCACCATAAAACGTGGGGTGATTTTAATGGTGGGTCTCATTTAAGAGCACTTCTGGTCGGCCCGAGTCTTACAGTTCCTTTTATTGAAAAAAGATTGACACTTGGAACATGGCAGCAAATTGTGCACATAAACTTTGATAGGATTGAAAAGGTAAGAAAAATCATATTGCAAATTATCGGAGAACTTTAAAAGAACTCAGTTTTTTTATTTTCGTTAATTTTGTTATATTCTCATGCGCGAAGGATAGATATTTGGCTTTCCCCCCGAAACTATAGGCAGTACTCTAAGGGATGGTTAAATCATAGAGGCTTGACGCGAAACTGGTCACAACCCTTTAAAGTAAACCATGCATATATTGTCAAGATGACATCCAGAGGCACTGTAGATAGGTTGATGAGAAGGTATGTCCTTCAAACAAATCAAATAATCCATCCCTTCGAATTACCAG
>JAUPKV010000362.1 GCA_030837265.1 Methanobacteriota archaeon | reverse complement strand
TCAGTAAGTATTTTTTGGAAATAATTGTAAAACAAATCTATATCTTCAATACTGCCATCACTTTCATATATAGTTACTTCATTTCTTGAAGCTATCCTCAGATCTTTACGGAATTGCCTTTTAAATCCTTTGCAGATTTCATCGAGGCTTTTTTCCATATTAATTACAGCAGTTTTTTTGCTTATTGTTTTAGTATATCCATTTTGAGCGAGTACCGAGTCCAGACTATCGTGATATGGGTATATCAGATGACTTGTAATGCTTTTTTTGTTTTTAATATATGTGTCAATAAAGTTAAACATTAAATTATAAATTTCCTCACTATTGGAAACGCTGGAAAGGACACAGGGACCTCCGAAACTGTATAATTTATGGTGTGGAGAATATCCTACCTGGAAGTGTTTTGAAATACCCGGGAAATATTTATTAATTTTATGATCTTCAAAAAGATTTCTTATAAAAAATGGAAAGATACCAACTAGTTTTTTTTCTTCTTCATCTTCGACTACTACTGGAAAAGCTTCGGAGTTTAATCCTTTTTTTATAACCTCGCACCACTCCCAGGTATGAAACAAAGTTCCGTTAAGACTGTTCCCTACAACATTATTCCACTGTTTTTTATCTTCAGCTTTTGCCTTTCTGCAAATAATATTAATCCTTCCCGTTGTTAAGTGCAATCTTGCACTTAGTAATATTCTTATTCGTCTTTTCATGTTGTATTTTTATATATTAATCTTTCTTTTTGACTTATTTAAATGGGTAAAGAAACGAGAGGTATCCACTCACTTGCAGCTTTATTCTCGTTTGTCCATAAATTTCAATAAACTTAATTTTTCTTTTATTTTTTGGTTGGATTTTTCTTATGTAATATAAACATTTGGACAGGAATTTTTACGACATAACGCAAGCTATTTTAATAATCAGCTTATACAGACGGGACAGATTAATTTCATTAGATGGCTTACTGAGAATTAAACCTGAAAAACCTGTTACAATCAAGATCCTGTAAAAATGAATTAACAACCTGGATCTAAATTAAAAATCGGAAGCAATCATGTCTAATTTTGTCGCAAACGTATTGAAACTCGTATCCGGAAGCGTCGCCGCACAAATATTAAGTATACTGCTTGTACCCTTAATTACCAGAATATACAGTCCTCACGACCTGGGAATTTTTCAAATTTTTCTCTCAATATCCGGTATAATCATTATTTTCTCTACTTTCTCGTATCAATTTGCAATCATGCTTCCGAAAAAAGAAGAAGATTCTGCAAATATTGCTTTCCTTTGTGCAATACTTGTGACTCTTGTATCTTTGCTTACAGTCTTACTAGTGCTGCTGCTGCCGGAAAATATTGAGCGTTTACTGAATGCTCCAGGAATTTCAAAATATTTAATTTATATTCCAGTAATTACATTCTTTAATGGTATTTTTTTCGCACAGAACTACTGGCTCTCAAGAAAGACTCGCTTTGGAGTCATAGCCGGATCAAGAGTAGTAAATAGTATCTCAACCCGAATATTCCAGCTGGCAGTTCCTATTATCAGTAGTGTGTCCCCATTGGGCCTCATAGTAGGGTATGTTGCAGGATACGGATGTGCAGATCTCTTCATGCTAAAAGGTGTTAAAGAAGATCTCAAGGTTTTTAAAAAAGTTTCATTGAAAAGAATGAAAGAGATGGCAATTGAATACAAAAATTTTCCCCTGTTCAGCTCCTGGTCTACACTTGCAAATACAATCTCACCCCAGGTACCTACCTTTTTGCTGGCTTATTATTACAATACAACTGTAGTCGGATACTTTTCACTTGCTAATCAGGTAGTGAATCTGCCCATGGGCCTTCTAGGGGCAGCTATAGAGCAAGTTTTTTTCCAGAAAGTCAGCGAGGCGAAAAATGGAAAAAACCCGGGACAAATAAAAGCAATAGTTGAAGAAGTTTACAAAAAGTTAATTGTGATCGGAATATTCCCGATGATGCTCCTGCTTATCCTGGGGGAAGAGATCTTTACATTCGCTTTCGGAAACAACTGGCATGTATCAGGTGTATACATAAAGATACTTATACCCTGGATATTCCTTGTCTTCCTGTCTTTGCCTATTTCAGCTCTCTATATGATATACGATAAACAAAGAGTCTGGTTTGCTTTCAGTATGATTCTTTTAGTTTCAAGAGTCGTAGCCCTGGTAATAGGAGGAACTTACGGAGGCCCCGAATTTGCACTGGGTCTATTCAGTTTTACGGGAATCATATTCTGGCTCTGGAACAACGCATATCTGTTGCATCTTGCAGGAATTAATAAGAAAGAAAGCGTTGAAGTAATTTTAAAATATACAATAATAGCCGGTATTGTTTCAATCCCATTAATTCTACTTAAATATTTATCTGTGAACTTTTATGTGATTCTGCTTGCAGTAGGGATCACAACACCCATATACTACGTTGTAACCTTGCATGACGACCCAGCATTCAAGAAGACGTTATCGTCTTTCGTTACAAATCTAAAAAATAGAATCTAAAAGTAAATGTTTCCATGTAGCTTCAAAAAGCGGGATGTCTCATGCAGGTCTCCCGTACCCGCCACCACCCGGGGTTTCGATCACGAAAACATCTCCGCTTTTCAATTTCAATTCAGCCTGTCCTTCAACTTCGGTAAAACTCCCGTCCTTGAGGAGAAGTATATTTCTTCCGCATTTTCCGGGCAAGCCGCCTTTGAGCCCGAAAGGTGGAAGTTTCCTGTGGCTTGAAAGAATGGCAGCATCCATGTCTTTTAAAAACCTGAACTTCCGGATGACTCCGTTTCCACCCTTGAATTTTCCTTCTCCTCCGCTTTCCCGCCGGATAGAAAACTCTTCAAGCAAAACCGGAAACCTCGTTTCAAGGATTTCAGGATCAGTAATCCGGGAATTGGTCATATGGGTATGGACGGCATCGGTTCCGGAAAAACCCGGCCCTGCTCCCGCACCACCGCAAATCGTCTCATAGTACTGGAAATCCGAGTTCCCGAAAGTAAAATTATTCATCGTACCCTGAGAAGCCGCAATCTTTCCAAGTGCCCCAAAAAGTGCATCAACAATGTACTG
>JAUPKV010000361.1 GCA_030837265.1 Methanobacteriota archaeon | reverse complement strand
TTACAAGAATATTCTGTCTCATTTCAAAGAGCATTATTTCCAGCTTCACTCGTGCGAATCCTTATCACGTTCTCTAATGGTAGCACGAATATTTTACCGCTCCCTACATAGCCGTCTTTGTCACTGGATCCACGTTGGATTGCTTCAACTGTAGTTTGCAAAAAATCATCTTTCACTGCAATCTCGATCTTAATTTTTTCAAGAAGGTTTGCCTCATATTTTTTAGCTTTAGCTCTATCAATTTCCAGATGTCCCCTCTGGGCACCATACCCGGAAACAGATGATACTGTCAGTCCATTTACTTCAGCTTTCTGAAGCTCTTTTTTGACAGCATCAAGTTTTTCGGGTCTTATCATTGCAATTACGTATTTCATAATGTCATCACTCGGTGTCCTATTTCCGATTTTATACTATATATATTTACCTATATAAAATTATTTACAGGTTTAAGGAATGGACTATTGTCAAAAACCCTTCTTAGTCAAGAGAAAAAATAAAAATATTGTTGTTAACTTATATAGCTACACAGTATGATATTTAATAATGTTTATTTTTAAACTTTAAGCAGACTCGTAATTTATAACTTTAAAAATTAATTTAATAGGAGAATGCCCCATGGGAAAATTGGAAATTGCTTCATGGCCAGTTCTGTTCATCTCAGATCAAATCCAGAAAGAAAATGATCAGGGCTTGTGGTTACGTGAAATCATCCAAAACCTTACCGAACAACAAGATTGTGCGATTATCCCTTCCTACGCATTAGGTGATGCTCATGATATCATTCACTCTAGAGAAGACATAGGCACTATAGTTGTTGATTGGGATCTTTGTGAAGTAGGGCACTTGCATGAGAAAAACGCATATCTTAAACTGGCAGCGGAGGACACCAAATTCGCTCAAGTGTTAATAAATTTTATTCGGAAAAGAAATAGAACCATTCCGATTATTCTGCTAACTGGGAGAATCTCTATCGAAAACATCCCCAATGAAATACTAGAGAAAATTAATGAGCTGGTCTGGAAACTGACTGATACTCCTTGTTTTCTGGCTGGAAGGATTGCACGACAGGTGAAGGACTATACTACTTCCGTGTTGCCGCCTTTCTTCTGTAGATTGGTTCAATACGTTGAAACCTATAAATATGCCTGGCATACTCCAGGCCATATGGGTGGGCAGGGTTTCTTGACCAGTCCCGCAGGTACTGCCTTTCACAAGTTCTTTGGCGAAAACGTCCTGAGAGCAGATCTTTCTATCTCTGTGTCCGAACTCGGTTCACTTCTAGATCATAGCGGTGTCAGTGGAGACGCTGAAAAATTTTCAGCTGAAATTTTTGGAGCTGATCAGACTTATTATGTATTAAACGGGACATCCACCGCCAATCAAATTATCTGGCGAAGCCAGGTATCTCCAGGAGAGGTAACACTAATAGACCGCAATTGCCATAAATCGCTTAATTACGCAATGATTATTACCGGAGCCACACCGGAATACATGCACCCCATGCGAAACGGGCTTGGTATTATCGGACCAGTGGATTTCAGTGCGATTTCTCAAGATAAATCATATAAAATGGCAGCATTAACCAACTCGACATATGACGGCGTTTGTTATAACACAAGCTATGTCCAGGATCACCTCGGTAAAGTAGAAGTACTTCATTTTGATGAAGCTTGGTATGCCTATGCGAAATTCCACAGTATTTATAAAAAACATTATGCAATGTCCTTACCCCATGGCAGGAAATTAGTTTTTTGCTCCCAATCAACCCATAAGCTGTTAACGGCTTTTTCGCAGGCTTCAATGATTCATGTAAAACTGCCTAGATCCATCAAATATTCCACCTCGGCCCGAGAAAACTTTCACGACTTATTTAATGAATCGTATATGATGCATGGCTCTACATCACCTCAATATTCGATAGTGGCTTCGCTGGAAGTAGCCACCAAGATGATGCAGGATAACGGTGCCGCCATATTCGAGGATATTATTGAGGAAGCCATCGAATTGCGTAGGAAGATTGCCTGGGCTCAAGAGGATTTGGCCAAACAACGAGACTGGTTTTTCAAGATATGGCAACCTCCCTGCATTGCAGAAAGAGACGAGAATCGCAGACCGAAGATTACCATTAAAGAACTAGCTACTACTCAAACCTACTGGACTATCAAGCCTGGCAAGCCCGGCGAAATAACCTGGCATGGTTTTCCAGTTAAGAACGAATATACTATGTTGGACCCAATAAAGTTAACCTTTATCTGTCCGGGGATTGATATCAATGGAAACATGAGCGACACCGGCATCCCTGCTGTCATTGTTACTAATTACCTGATGAACAAAGGCATTGTTTGTGAAAAAGCTGATTATTATTCCTGGTTGCTTCTCAATTCTCTTGGCACCACCAAAGGAAAACAGGGTACCCTGGTGACCGAACTATTTAAATTCAAGAAATTATACGATTCGAATACTGCACTTTCTGATGTATTTCCTGACCTGGTTGCAATGTACCCGGAGAAATATATAAAACAAGGCTTGAAAGACCATTGCCATGAGATGCATAACTACATTAAGAATAAAGAACTTTTGGATAAAATGCGTCAAGCTTTTGAAGCAAAGCCTATACAGGATTTGACCCCTG
>JAUPKV010000360.1 GCA_030837265.1 Methanobacteriota archaeon | reverse complement strand
TGCTGTTAATAGCCGAGGCTTCAAGAACTACCGGATTCCCTTTTATGTTCTCTTGCATCCATTTTAAAGCATTGTAGTCGCCGTCGTCAAATCCTCTGATGTATTCCATTCCGTCAAGAGAAGTTGTGGCATTCATATCTTTTATTCTGGTGAAGGTTGACACTATGGGAAAAAAGGAACACGAGATGGCCAGGAGTAGAAGTGAAACAGCCCACACTTTCTTTCCGTAAGCCTTTTTAAATGACTGGCTGTCCATAGGCCAGCTTTTGAAACGCGATTTAAGCTCATAGTATGAATAAGAGGCCGCAACAGCCAGGAAAATCCACAAATGAATATAAAATTTAAAAACCGTATTCATTCTGGCGAAGCTACCAGTAATATGGTCGTTCAGGCGAACAAGTTCACAGAGTGTCGCAATAAAAGCCGCTGTCACTAATAGAATGGATATGAAACCTGCAGGTTTTCTTTCTGGGAACTCTTTCAGAAACAAAAATAGTGAAAGAGCAATTAACGGAAAAAGGATTGCAATCAAAGGGATGGACAAGTTCCAGGAAAGAAAGGATGAAATTCCTACCCATGCAATAAAGTATATGAGCTTTTTCCTGGTTTCCAGGCGGTTAATTAGAAAAGAAAATATTAAAAAAAGAAAAAGGCCGAATAGAATCAGGAATCTATCAGGTGTTGTACGAAGTTCCGAACCGACAAAGTCGAATCCTCCAGCTGCCTTCGGATCAAAGTATAGGTAAAAGGGCAAATATGGCAAAAAGCTGAAAGTGGATATAAAAATAATTGTTTTTAAGAATCCGGAAACAGATCCAAATAAGTCCATATTACGGTTAAGATATCCATAATAGTGAACCAGAATAATCACAACTGTAAGACAGAAATATACAGGGAAATCCCAGGCATTGGCAGGAAATAAAAATCCGAGAGATAAAGAAAAGATGAGTAATGCCAGGTTATTTTCAAATATTCTGTTAGATTCTTTTCTAAAGTATAAATTAAGTAAGAAAGTAAGTACTAAGATGTAAAAGGGAATCGCAAGCATATGAGAGTGCAGGTCTCCGAGTATAAAAGTAAAATAAGGAAATTCATTAATAGTAAATGGAATGACCCTTGAGCTGCTCCAATAATACCCCATCACCGAAATCGCCATCGATCTTGGCTCTTCAAGGATATACATTTTGATAAACTCAATAAAACCCTGGATATTTCCTAGTAGAATTACTGATACTGAGGTTATTAACCCATATTTTATCTTTCCACTTGTGAGATTGTATCCGATACCGAAAAAAAGGTTGAAGCAAAGGGCGAAAACGAGTGCGATCGACAGATTGAAAAGAATGGAAGGTTCGACGGAACAGAGTTTTCCAGGTATGCCCACTGATAGGTATCCCAAATAATAATAAAAATCGAGGGATCCTCCTTCAAACCAGGGGTCTGCCGGGGGAAAGGAAGAGGTTCTGATTAAAGCATTCAGAAAAGCAAAATCCATGAACTTTTCATGCAGATAAATTCGGGGAATATGAATGCGTATAATAAGGAAAAATAAAAAAGCTGCAACAAATATGAGTTCGTTCAAAAGAAGGATCTTTGTGTCCGGAAAAGATCTCTTTTTTATATAGACAAACAAAGATATAAGACAAAGAGCAAGTACAGAAATAAAAACCGTAACTTTATTGAAACCCAACAGGTACGAGAAAATCCAGGACATATAAGTAAGAAGCATTATTCCCAGAGTCCGAGATGCAGAATAAGCTCTATCAGCCAGCCCCTCACCAAGCATTCCGGCAAGAGGCAAGGAAATTAAGCCTATAAACTCTATAAGAACGAACCAGAAAATTATGTGGAGGTAGTCTAACACTGTTCTCTTCCCATAATATGTATTTGCAATGTGCACTGTAGGCACTCCTGAAGTGCACTCTTAAAAAACGCTTATGATTTTTACTATTCAGCGTTTAATTTTACCCCATTCCCTAATTTATCATCGTCTGAAAAAATACTTTGATGCGTATTTCCTAAACCTATATTTCATAAATAGATTATATTTCTATCGTATAAAAGATCAGAAAAGGGATCAGACAATCTGATCAAAATTTACTGAGCTATTTATTAGAAATAGGGCAAAAAAAAATTCCCAACAATTAAGTTTTATAATTTGTTTACTAAAAAAATGTTCTAATTCTGATGCATAGTAAGGCGTTGAGTACTGTTGTTTACTCCATTTTCTCGTCCCTGCTATGCGAAGCCAAAAGGCGGTCCCAGGGTGTGTCATCTTTTTGGCACACCCTTAGTTTTCCATTGACACTTAAGGACATCGTATGTTTTAGTCCTGATATGAAATAGAAAAATTAGATTTATAAATAATTGTCAAGTGACAATAAAAACCTAACTTTACAAAGATATAATCAAAAGGTAATGACCTATGAGTGAATTTACATTAAAAACAAGACTTTTAGCCGCCCTTGAAGGTAAGCCTGTTGACAAAGTACCTGTTTGTTCAGTAACACAGACCGGAATTGTGGAACTCATGGATGTTGTAGGAGCCTCATGGCCTGAAGCTCACACTAATCCAGAATTAATGGCAAAGCTGGCAATTGCCAATCACGAACTCAGCGGACTTGAAGCTGTAAGAGTCCCTTACTGCCTTACAGTTCTGGTCGAAGCCATGGGATGTGAAATCAACATGGGAACAAAGAACAGGCAGCCCTCTGTCACCGCTCATCCTTATCCCAAGGACCTTGAAGGAGCAAACGTTCCCGCAGACCTGTTGCAGAACGGCAGAATCCCAGCAGTACTCGAAGCCATAAAAATTATCAGGGAAAAAGTAGGGCCAGATGTCCCGATCATTGGAGGTATGGAAGGTCCGATCACAATTGCTTCCGATCTGGTAAGTGTAAAGTCCTTCATGAAATGGTCACTTAAGAAAACTGACCTTTTTGAGCAGGCCCTGGATATTGCCACAGAAGCTGCAATTATGTACGCAAACGCACTTGTCGAAGCAGGTGCAGATATTATTTCCGTTGCAGATCCGGTTGCCTCTCCTGACCTCATGAGTCCGGATTCTTTCAAAAAATTCCTTAAGGCAAGACTGCAGAAGTTCTCCTCAAGTGTTAACTCTGTGACCGTGCTCCACATTTGTGGAAATGTAAACCCAATCCTCAGCGATATGGCCGACTGCGGTTTTGAGGGTCTCAGTGTTGAAGAGAAGATTGGCAGCCCTAAGAAAGCAAAGGAAGTTATTGGAGACAGGGCAAGGTTCATTGGAAATATCTCCAGTCCCTTTACCCTGCTGCCTGGCCCTATTGACAAAATAAAAGCAGAAGCCAAACACGCTCTTGAAGAGGGTGTCGATGTGCTTGCTCCCGGCTGTGGGATTGCACCCATGACTCCACTCGAGAACATCAAAGCAATGGTCTCAGCAAGGGACGAATACTTCGCTTAAATCAAAAACAATTTGTATTTTCTTTGTGGGCGGATTTCGGAATTCTTTCCTTTACGGATCCGGAAATCCTGCCCCGTTTTATATTTTTGCCCGGGAAATCTCAGGAATGAGGATTCCAAATTAACATATTTAGGCTTTTGACTTTACATGAGGTCCATTAAATTCAGATAAGGTCTGGCATACTGAAGATTGAACCTTAACTTGGAGAGGGTAAAATATGAAAACAGGAGTCGCAATTGACCTTGGAACCAGCGGTTTTAGAGCCCAGAAAATCGACCTGGAAAACGGCAATATCAAGAAAACTGTCATTACTCTGCGGAATCCCTTACCCGGAGCAAACGTAATGGATCACCTCGATTTTGCAATTCATTACGGACTTGATAAAGCTCATAAACTCTCGGTAACAGCTGTAAAAAACATACTTACAACGCTTGGAGTAAAAGTTGAGGAAATGGAGAAACTTTCAATATGTGGAAACCCCATTCAACTTTCTATCTTCCAGGGAATACCTATCGAAGATCTGGCATATGCCGGAGAACGTAAAAAACAAAAATACCATATAGAAGAGCAAAACAGGGATGCTCGAATTATATCTCTGATAGAAATTGAGGGTTTTGAAGAAGCCACAAATTGCAAATTACTTGTACCTCCCGCAATTAAACATGAAGTAGGAGCTGACGCACTTGCTCTGATTGTAAAAGCAGGTATGATCGAAAGTGATGAAATTGCAATTGCAACGGACTATGGTACAAATGCAGAGATGGCTCTCAAAGCAAATGGGATTATTTATACGGGATCAGCTGCTGCCGGGCCAGCTTTAGAAGGCCAGGAGATCGAATACGGGTCTATTGCTTCTCCGCACACCATCTGCGATGTGGAATTTGAAGGGGAAAATCTGCGCTGCTACGTTCTTGATAAAGACATGAAAACAGTCAAGGGAGATCTTGTAAACCCAAAAACCGGTGAAGTGGTGGAAAAGGGAGAAATAACTGCGAAAGGGATGACCGGGACAGGAGTTATTGCTCTTATAGAAGCAGGGATCAGGAACAAAATGATAGTTCTTCCAAAAATCCAGACTCCTGATGGCGTTATTTACCTACAGAGCGGGATCAAATTCACAAACAAAGACCTTCTCGAAGCAGGAAGAGCTATAGGAGCACTTCGGGCAGGACATATTACACTCTGTGCAGTAGCAGGAATTGACATGGAAGACCTTCAAGTGACTTACATGTCAGGAGCTGCAGGGACATACATGGACGCTGCAAAAGCTCACCATATAGGAATGATCCCCTACAATACGCATTATGTTTCCCAAATCGGAAATACTTCATTGGCTGTTGCCCGGGAAATCCTGCTTTCCGAAGAAAGGCTCTGGGAACTTCAGCGAATTGCGAAAGAAATATTGGGTACCCATGTAATGTTTGCAACCTCTGAGGCCTTCAAAGAAGCTTATCTACTGGAGCTTGCCTACTGGAATGAAGGCATGAATTTTACTATGCTCCAGAAGTTCTTGAAAAAGAAAAAACTTCCCATTATAGATAAACCCTCCCCTATCCTGAAAATCGAACGTCAGGTCGAAAGGGATATTCCTGACCTTGGGGATGAAGGACTTGAAGTACTGGAAAAAGTTGGCACCTACCTCACAACATCTGTTGAGGGAAATTATAGCTGTCGTAAGTGCGTAACTGTTTGTCCTAACGGAGCTCTCAGGATGGATGACAGAGGGATTATAAAAATAAGGACAGATCTTTGTGACGGAGCAAACTGTCAGCGCTGTCAACGTGTTTGTCCTGATGAGAGGTTTAATTGGAATGAACTTACAGTAACTGGATACTGAGGGAAATAAATTTATTCGAGATAAATTAACTTATTTGAAAAGAAGAAAAGATTTTAGACACACATAGGGAGGACAAGAACTTGCAGGTTATTGTTGTGGGGGGATTCCTGGGAAGCGGGAAAACCACTACAATCATCAATATGGGGAAATACCTGGCTGAGAGGGGGAAAAAGGTAGCAATTATCGTTAATGAGATTGGGGAAATCGGCATCGATGGAGATGTGATCAAACGCTTCGGGTTTGATACAAAGGAGATAACCAGCGGATGCATTTGCTGCTCCCTTAAAGTAGGGTTAAGGACTACGATTACCCTCCTTGCAAAAGAATACACGCCTGACATCCTGATGATAGAACCTACAGGCATTGCATTCCCTCATGTGATAAAGAACGAAATAGAGCTCATGAACCTTGGAGATAAGGTAAAAATCGCCCCCCTGGTCACTCTTATCGATGGCAGCCGCTTTAAGCATCTGATGAAAGAAGTAAAAGATTTCGCCATGAGGCAGATCATAGATGCGGAAATCCTCGGGATTAACAAGGTTGACCTTATAGAAACTATTCGGCTTCCAATCCTCGAAGAGTCTGTCCATCAGCTTAATCCGAAAGCCAGAATAGTTCTGCTTTCGGGAAAAAACGCTGATGAAAAATTTGAGCAATTCATGCGGATAGTGCTCCCTGATACTGCAGAAGTGCCAGATGAATTTCCAACAAGCATGGCAGAGAAAAAACCAGAGAAATGTGAGGGGGAAAAGATTGACTTTGCCTCGCAGGAAACTGAAAATTCAATTGAAGCTTCTGGAGTTGGCAGTTATTCTGCAGAATTTGCAGTTAAAAATGAAAATTTAAGCACTGAGGCAGCGAGAGAAATAACAATCGAATTAATGAATGCTATAAAAGAGAAAGTGCTTATACTAAACCCGGAATTTGTTGGGCACATCAAACTATTTCTGGACAATGGTTCCGAAACCATAAAACAAAGCGTCACTGCCTATTATGAAGAGCCTCAGGAGCAGATTATCAAATCTGAAGAGGGTGCAGTTCCGAAATTTAAAATCCTTTCAGCGGTCTCGAATGTAAATAAGACAGCAATCAAAGAAGCCGTAAACAGCTCAGCCCAGAATATTTTTGAAAAGAGAGGGATACGAGTTCATAAACTGGAACATGCCCACGAGCCAGAAATCCAGGAACCTAAACATGTGCAGAAAACAATAAGTCTTGTAAAGAAATAAAAAACTAAAGAGAATTAAAAAACTGAAGAGAATTGAATATTTAGCAGAAAAGAAAAATTAAACAGGGTGTTGAAGAAATAGTTATTGAACTTTTTTTACATTAAAAATTTATCGATAGGACTTTCCTCCAGACCTACGTGCTCTGTTACCAGGAACCGCCCTTTCCCTGTTTGATCATTTCATGGACTTCTTTGATGTTTTCCATAGCTTTTTTCTTAAGCTCAATCATCTTATGCATTTCTTCTACTTTCATTTCCATAAATTTATACTTCATTTCAAGTTTCATTGCAATAATTTTTCTTTTCTGTTCTTCACTCAGCATTTCTAATATCTCAGACATCGGGCCGCCTTCATGCATTCCGCCTTCGTGCATTCCACCATGCATCCCACTTTCTCCCATGTAAAAACCCCCTTTCATATAGTTCAATCTGACAATCTTGGTAACATAACACAATCGAAATTAAACTCCTGAAAGACATGTCTCTAATTTCAAATTGTATCAAAAATGAATTATATTCCTGACATATAATGACCAAAGAAATATAAATTAGAAACCGATTATAAAGGAACTCAGTGCCTATCTAGCCTGGTTTTACAGATTTATACCGATTAGGATTTTCACAAATCTAATGAATCTATTGATCATTTAATAATTTCATCAGGTACAAATAGAATTTTTCACGTATTTTAATTCTGAAATTAGATTTATGATCTTCGCAAATTCAAGATGAAAAAAGACAGAAGTGCTGTGCTTTTTATATAGTTTTTAGAGAACCGAATTTTGGTACCTGAATAAACTAGAAAAGCGAAATTAAGAATTCAGTCTTCTTGAGGGAGCGTAGCGATCGAAAAGGACCTCGGGCTCCCGAAGCGAAATTCGGGTGAGGGAGCGTAGCGACCGAAAAGGACCTCGTGCTGTTGCGATTACATCGCAACTCCCATAAAATCTTCGATTTTCTGTGATCCCGAAGCGAAAGTCGGGAAGCGAAAGTTGGGATTCAAAGA